>NZ_ABOX02000005.1 GCF_000172555.1 Pedosphaera parvula Ellin514 | reverse complement strand
GGAGACGTGGCCCCAGGGGACCTGGGCCGCGGCACAGGCCTGGGCAATGGTTTGGGGCAGGAGGGTATTGCCCTGGAGGGTGTCGGCTTTGGCATTCTCGCAGGCATCCACATTGGGTTTGCCGGTATAACCCGCCGCATTGACGACAAACTCCGGTTTGGTGCGCTGGAGGTGCTTGAGGAAGAGCTCGAATTTGGTGTAATCCAGTTCCTTGCGTGAGAGCGCGGTGAAAGGCTGGTGGCGCTTTTGGAGTTCCGTGGCAAAGGCCTGGCCGATGTAGCCGGTGGCGCCGAGTAAAAGAATCATGGGAGGCAACTAGGGTTTCAAGCGTTTGGTTTCCGCCACCAGGGCGCCGAGGTAATCGCGGTATTCGCACTTGGGGATCTTGGCCGTGAGGGATTCGAGCTCATGGAGGGAAAGAAAGCCGCTGTGGAAGGCGGCCTCCTCCGGGCAGCCGATCTTGATGCCCTGGCGCTTCTCAATGGTCTGGACGTAGGCCGAGGCTTCATGGAGGCTGCTGCTGGTGCCGGCATCCAGCCAGGCAAAGCCCCGGTTGAGCCGGTGCACCCGCAACTGGCCGCGGTTTAAATACTCCACGTTCACGGCGGTGATTTCCAGTTCCCCGCGGGCGGAGGGTTTCAGGTTTTTGGCAATCTCCACCACGTGGTTGTCATAGAGATAAAGACCGGGAACGGCGTAGTTGCTCCGGGGGGTTTTGGGCTTCTCCTCAATGGAGATGGCCCGGCCTTGGGCATCAAACTCCACCACGCCGTAGCGCTCGGGGTCATTGACGTGGTAGCCAAAGATGGTGGCGCCGCCCTTAAACTCCGAGAAGGCCTGGCTGAAGCCGTCCCCGCCATAGAAAACGTTGTCGCCCAGGATCAGGGTGACCGAGTCCCGGCCAATGAAGGATTCGGCAATGAGGAAGGCCTGGGCGATGCCCTCGGGGCGGGGTTGCTCCCGGTATTCGATCGCAAGCCCCCAGTGGCTCCCATCCCCAAAGAGCTGGCGGAAGCGGGGCAGATCGTGAGGAGTGGAGATGAGGCAGAATTCGCGGATGCCGCTCTCAATCAGGGTCGTGAGCGGGTAATAAACCATCGGCTTGTCATAAACCGGCTGGAGCTGTTTGCTGGCGACCAGGGTCAGCGGAAACAATCGCGATCCGGCCCCGCCAGCGAGTATAATGCCCTTCATTTACCAGACAGTGTAAGAAATAAATGGTCTGGATGAAAAGCACAAGTTACAGGGCGCAAAACCGGACCAATGAACGTGCCGGAAAAATTGGACTCAACACTTTCGCATTCCAGTGACAGGGCAGAGCCTGGCCGCATGTTGTTTCAATGGCACTTAGTGAAGTATAAGTCGGTAAAAACGATTCGAAAAAGTCCGCATATCCGTGAATTGAACCCAGTCGTTGGAGGTCGCTGGGGCCGTTTGCCAAATAGTGTTCCAAGTCGCCAGATTGGATGAGCCCTCTAATGCATACCAGTGTGTAGGAGCCACAGGAAATTTGATGTAAATTGGATCACTGGGGTTTACTCCTGAGGTCAAGACGAGAGCGCCAGGGACTAGAAATGCGAGTTCATTGGAAGGAACGCTTTCAACACCGGAGGCGTTGTAGGCGATTACCACGAAATAATAAGTTAATCCTTCTTTAAGGCCTGAAACCGTGGCCGATGCTAGCGTTTTAGCATCAACCTGGAAGGGATAAACCCCGCTGGTGGTGCCATAGCGAACAAAGTAACCGGCTACGGTGGGGTCTGGACTGGGATCCCAGGCCAGGGACACACTTTGTTCAGCCCTCGAACAAATAGGAAAACCAGCCAAAAATAATAGAATACTGAAAAGGCCGAGCCGAACCTTCCATCTATTGCGAAGGATTATTCGGGGGATTGATACTTTAGAAGTGAACCGATCGCTATGATAAATAGCACATACCTTATCATTGGGATTATTCATCCAACGATATTAGATTTTCTATTACACTAGAAACAGTCAGCTAATCATCCATCAGACACTCAGAGTTTGTCCTACAAATCACCGAGGCTAAAAAGGAGTGAACTAATTGCCCTCATAAAAAAACAGCCTTGCTGAGCAAGGCTGTTCAATTAAGAAGCAGATTATTTAAAAACCGTCGACGAGCTTGATCGGCGCACTCTTCAACCGACGTCGCCGTGAAATCAGCACAACTGCAGCAACGCCGAAACCAAATAAGAGCACACTCAAAGCGCTGTCAGGGACTGGAGGAATGTCAAAAGAAGGCAGGTCACAAACGCTTCGCAACCTTTAACAATGTAATATCAACGACTATGGACACCCCGCATTAAGCAGGTGAAGTAAAATGTCACAGCCATTCATACCACTCTCCTTTTTTGGCTCCGACACAACTGTGTAAAGTCTTCCAACAACCTTTTTCGTAAAAATACGGACAAAGGTATTCACGGTTTTGGCATGGACCGATCAGGAAGTTGAAGCAACCACCACAACCGCAGGAAGCGAGCTATTGCTATTATAAAAATTGGATTACAATCCCGCGTGGATCTTTTAAGGAGCGGATATCGCGTTATAAATGCTGGCGAACACCAAGGAATTGGGAAGAAACGAAAAGAATGCCGCCGCTTTGACCTACAGAACTCAAGAGCGGTTTTTTTCCCGTCTAAAACCAGGAAAATTTCTCCGGAACATAAACAATATCCGAAGGTTTCAGATAAAACGGTTCGCATTGCTTTCCGGCCAGGACAGATTTTAAATTTTGGCTGATGTTTGTCATGCGCCCTCTTTCGTTACGAATAATAAGCACATTTTTCAGATTTGCCTTGGTATAATCGAATCCTCCGGATTCCATGATGGCCTCAAGGACGGTAATGGGATGATCCGATACCACTTTCCCCGGGTGAATAACCGCCCCTGTAACGAATACTGGAAGTGTGGAAGAAACCAACGAAACCATGACCTGTTTGGATACTAATTGCGGTTCGTAAAGTTTTACCAATTGCTTTTCCAGTGCAGGGAGAGTCATTCCGGAGGCATCCACCTCACCCACAATGGAAAGAGAGATTTTACCATCCCGGCGAATTTGCTGGGTGGTGTCGAGATTGGGTGTGCCGGGAAATGAAATTTTGATCACATCTCCCTCGCGCAAGATGAGGGCCTCAGAGTTTGTGGTTGTGGCAACCGCTTGCTTTGCCTTCTCAACAGAATAATTGTTACTTTGACAACCGGCAAAAATCAGCACAAACAAAAGGGCGCAAACGAATGGCGGCATTACACGCAGGCAACGCGCCAATATGCTGCTGCCAGATGTTTCCGCGTCAGGCAAGGTTATTAAATCTGTTGGCATGTGGTTGGTTTCGTCACGGGTGTATCCAGACGGGATTGCCCTGAAAAGGCATCCCTACTGTCATCCGTTATGAGAAATAAGTTATAAACGCTTAGGCTATTGAGTAAAGAAGTTTCGCCACCCAAAATTCCAACAAAAAAGCTCATCCCTGAAAATGGGATGAGCTGATCAGCCGAATCACAATTAAGCGGCTAAATTTTATTCTACTTCGCCACGGACACTCAAGCCTGGCTCAAGCCCGGCAAAGCGATCGTGGATGGACGGCGGGCACTGCTGCCCGTGCTTTTAAAGTCAGGAGAACTTGCCCCCGCTTCCCGTGTTATACCTTCCGGGTTTTGGAGCAGCTCAACTATTTTTTCTCTTAAGCAAGCCCAATCCTGAAACAGCCACCCCCAGCAAAATCATGGTCATTCCACCATCAGGAGCACAAACGGTGGTGGTGCCTTGCACGGCAGCCCACTCCTCAAAACCAGCATCAGAACCATACGGCGAACCAAAACTGGTATAAAGATAAAGATATTGCGAACCATCAACACCGAGCGCACTTACGGGAACCAGCACACTAATGTCGCCACTACCACTGCCGGAATTCAATGCGTAATTGATGTTTACTGTTGTGTCCCCTGCGCCGTCCATATCGAACTTCAGGGTGGATGTGGAAGTCAAATTCGCGAGAGTATTCGCAACTGACAAGGCACTGCCTCTCTCGTATAATTTAAAATTATTCAACGAAATGAGCGCACCCGGTTTGGTCTCATTCACATCAAGAATGAACTTGTAGTAGCTCACGCCGTTTTGAGTCACCGTTCCCAATGACCCCAATTGAAGGTCATGCGTCCAAATTCCCGCCTTGTCATCAAGCGGAGTGCCAACGCTGGTATTATAACCCGATTCAGTCCCAGTTTGTTGAATCCGAAGAAACGGATCCAACACGCCTGTGCCGGTCGATTGTACGTTAATTTGATTAAAAATTGCCCCATTGGCAGTCCCCGAACTCCCGGCTGTTGTTAGGTCAATTGTGATTGGAGAAGCAGTAGCGGTAAAATTGAAAGCCGCAAACAATCCCGCTGAAAAATATAGTTTTTTACTTGTCATATAATCTGGCATGCGCCTCAGAACATCCTGAAGCAACAAGCATGCCAGACCCTAAATAACTTTTCACGGAAAACATATAAGTTGCTGTTGTTTAATAGGATATAATCATTATTCTCCTTGCCATAAGAGTTCAAAGCCAAAAACAATTTCACCATCTGTAAAGATTACCGACGCTTTCCGGGCGAAGAACTACGGTGCGACTCGCGAGTTATACCGAATGCCGAAAGAAATTTCCGGAATGGAGAAAAGAACCAGATGAAGAGAGGCGATAAGCGTTGCAGGCATCACCTCAAACGAGTCGAATTGCAGCAAATTATCTCTCAACACAACTAATGGACGAAGCCGAAGCCTGCGATTAACAAAACAACCTGTGGCGAACTACCGGGCGTGGCTGGCGTTCCTAGCCAGAGCACAACAAATAAACGAAACCCATGCTCGCGTCCTTTTCATCAAAGTGTAAACGCTTCCGACGTTATTTCGAATAAGGCGTTCCGCTGTACCCAGGAATGCAGAAACACAAACTTTCAGTGGCTATGAAGTAAAATAACAATGGCAACAACCAATTATTCCACGCAGCTTAAGGCAAACACTTTCGCACCACTCCGCTCATAAACTGCATCGCCTATTCCTTCGCCTCTCTGGCAATTCCCAACTTTTCCATCAGCTCATAAAGCGTCGGACGACTCACGCCAAGCTCCACGGCCGCAGGCGCAATCTTGCCCGAATGTTTTCGCAGCGCATTCTGGATCATTTCACGCTCCACCGCCTCGCGCGCTTCCTTCAGCGTAGTAACTGCCGCCGCGCCCGAAACACTTTCCAACTCAAGATCCTGTGGCGTAATCCGCTTTCCCTCCGCCATGATCACCGCCCGTTTAACCCGGTTCTCTAATTCCCGCACATTGCCGGGCCAGAGATGCCGCATCAGCGCCCGGACAGCTTCAGCGTCGAACGCCAGTGCATTCTTGCCAATCTGGCCCGAGTATCTTTGCATGCAGCATTGCGCCAGCAATTTCACATCGCTCTCGCGCTCGCGCAGGGCCGGCAAAGTGATCTGCACCACCGCCAGGCGGTAAAATAAATCTTCCCGAAATGTGCCTCCCGCCATTCCTTTTTTGAGGTCGGCGTTGGTGGCCGCCACCACCCTGGCATCAATATTGATCTCCTGCCTGCCTCCGACGCGTTCGATACGCTTTTCCTGCAAAAACCTCAGTAATTTGACCTGAATTGGCAACGGCACTTCACCGATTTCGTCCAGGAAAAGCGTTCCCCCATTGGCCGTCTCGATCCGGCCTTTGCGCATTGCGTGGGCACCCGTAAACGCTCCCTTTTCATGCCCGAAAAGTTCACTTTCCAACAGCGTTTCAGGAATGGCGCTGCAATTAATCGCCACAAACGGACCATCCTTCCGCGGGCTTCTCCGATGAATTGCCTGGGCCGCCATTTCCTTGCCCGTTCCGCTCTCTCCCAATATCAGCACCGGGGCGTCTGTGGTCGCAACTTTTCGAATGGTGTCGAACACGTTACGCATGACGCGGCTGGTGCCGAGCATTCCTTCAAAGGTATCCGCCTGCAACAATTGCTGCATCCGGCGGTATTCCTTTTCGAGTTGCGCCACGTGGAAGCATCGCTTGAGCAGCAGCTTTAATTCTTCGACCTCCACTGGCTTGACCAAAAAATCATAAGCACCAGCGCCTATGGCTCGAAGTGCGTTGTCCTTGTCCCCCTGCCCCGAAACGATGACGATTTTTGTGGAACTATCCAGGGTCAGCAATTCTGAAAGGGCCGCCAGGCCCTCTTCCGGGTTCGCCGGTTGCGGCGGCAATCCCAGATCGAGCAATACCACGGCTGGATGAGCGGAACGAAACACTTCCAGCGCCGACCCCCGATCGCCTGCCAGAACCACTTCATAGTCCTGGGCCAGAGTCCACTTCATCTGGGTCCGGATTTCTTCATCATCATCAACTATGAGCAGTAAAGGCTTCATTTATTTGATTTTTGCATGGCAGGAACACGCGGAAACATGTGCCCTTGCCAACCTCACTTTGGACCTCAATCTTGCCGCCGTGAGACTCAACGATCATTTTACTTTGAAACATTCCAATGCCAAGACCGTTTTTCTTGGTGGTTTGAAAGGGGCGAAACAGGGAACCGTTCGCAAATTCGGGGCTCATGCCGCACCCGTTATCGGCTACCGAAAGAATCGCCCAGCCATTCACCTGAGTTGTTTCAATTCGAATCAGCCCTTCCTTGGGCACCGCCTCAGTGGCGTTCAGGACCAGATTTGTTACCACTTTAAGCATCTGCTCCTGATCTAAAAATACCTTCGGCAAAGGCTGCAGATTCTTATCCATCCGGGTGCCCGCCACCGTCGGCCAGCCTTCCAATGCTTTTGCCACCAGCGTATTCAAGTCCGCCTCTGTCGGTTGAATTTTCAAGGCCTGTCGCAAATGGGTCAACCGGCTGATAAGTTGGTTGATATGCGTCACTGACTTGGAAATACCGCGCAAGGCATCTTCTCTAAAAGCCGGATCACCAAAATGAACCGGCAGATTCTGGAGCATCAAGTTAAGCGTGGAAGCAGTGTTCTTAAGATCATGCACGAAGAAGGCAGACATGGTCTGAAATGCCTCAAGCTCCTTGGCCTGCAAAAGCTTTTGCGAGAGTTGTACGTTGCGCAAACTGGCTGCAGTTTGGTCGCCAACACATTTGAGCAGATCGAAGTCCTGTTGCGAAAAACCCAACCCGCTCACCCTGTCCCCGAGCATAATAAGGCCAAGCACCTGCCCCCCCATGGCCACCGGCACACAGACGCGGTTACCGCCTTTCCGGAATTCATCTGGTTGACACTGCCGCAAAACAACCGCCCATCGTTTCCGGGACAGGTCGATATCCACCGGCTCAAACTCCTCCTTTAATGCTTCGATCACCTGTTGCGCCTCCTCCGGCTGCAGCTTTACCCTTTTGGCCTGCGCCTCCGAGAGGGACGTGGAAACCACGAATTCCAATTCTTGCTTTTTATCGTTCACCAGCCAGATGGTTACCGAGAGGACCTGGAATATATCAGCCACCAGTTTGACCGTGGCACGGCATAACTCCACCTGGTCCATATGCTCGGCAGTGCGTTCCGTAAAACTGCGCCATAGGGTCCGGTAATCATAAAATGGTCTCTGAAAATGCCGGCTGACAAACCGCCTTGTTTGTAAACGGACCTTGTCCGATAGCAAAATTATCGTAAGCCCAACGAGGGAAATAAGTATTACAAAAGCCTTTATGGTAAATGCCGTGTCGCCTCCCCATACGCTCACAAGTTTCGCAAAAACTCCGACGATTATCAGGTACAGACCAGCTAGGACCACCGTCAGTGAGTTATGCAACACCGACTGTGAGGGATAAACATTGACTTCAAAATGTCCCGTCCGGAATAACGAGCGCAGCATCAGAAAACACGCCACCAGCAACGCACCCGAGTTCACCGTTTCCAATGCCGGATTTACCGCTCTGAAGAGCAACATCTGGCTGCTGGTATAAGCCCTGACAATAAACAACACTCCCAGGCCTAAAAGCATGAACTTGATCCGCCACCGCATCGTCCCCACAGAAGTCCGGAACGTACGCTCAAAATTCATCAGCACCAGCACTGCACTGAGCAGAAAGAGCAGATTAAGGGCGTAACCACTGCTTCCCAACCCAAGAGCTTGCTCCTTGACCACAAACAAATCGTCATAAAAGAAAAGTGCCAGGCCGACTGGTAATACGAATGCGGCACCGATAAGCAAGCGCCACCTCGCTAAAAATTCCCCGGCATTTCCCCGGGCATAAGTGAAACTGAACAACAGCCACACCCCAGGCAGGAAAGATATCGCGCAGAACATCAGACTCTGCCAACCCACCGCACTTTTCAACAAAAGCGCATCCGCCGAAAGCCCGGAGAATAATGCTTCCAGGGATAACAAAACCAGGCCTGCTGCCAGTGACCATGGAGCCACCGCACGCCGGCCTTGCCAAACGATGCCAATCGCCATCAGTCCGCCAAAAATGGCAGCGACATAGGCAAAAAGGGCGGCACTATTCATGATGTAATTCCCAAATCAAAATTCCCGGCATCAAACATTTGAAGCCCAATACGGTATCTATTGAATGATGCTTAATTGGGCATTATCCGTTCAAAACCGCTGATATTCCAAGGAAAATAACAGCTGCAATTACTATACCGAGTGGCAAAAGAAATTTCCGAATGGCAGGAGGGAATCAGTGAAGAGCAGTTTGACCTGGCACCATCGCCATGAGATTGGCCAATAAAAGCAAAAAAAACGGGCAAGGTATAAACCCTGCCCGCAAGAACTTCAGATTAGTAGGAGATTGCCGATTAGGCCATCAACTTCTTCCTGAGCAAACCAACGCCCGAAAGAGCGCAACCGAGGAGCACCAAGGTTGTTCCACTATCAGGAACAGCGCCCGTCGAGGCTGAGAATGAGAAGATGGCATTAGCCGAAGGATTCTGTGTGGAAAAACTCCAGGTGCCAACAGTTGGAGTAAAGCTATTTCCACTAATGGTTCCGGTTCCAGTCACAACCACACCAACACCAGGAACTGTGGCTGCAATTGAAGAGGAGATAAGATCAAACGTAAATCCACCAACACTCCAAAAGCTGGCAACAGGGCCGGAATTAAAAGACCAAGGTGCATGAATGCTCACCGGGGTATTTACTGCAATGCTGCCAAAATCGCCTCCAGAACTCTGAACGAATGGTGCCACCCAACCGGTCACCGCAGTAGCAGCGCCGGCATCAGCGTTGTTAAGAGTAACGCCACCTGCAAAGGTGATAGTGCCGTTAATCGGAGTCGCACTTACACTCCATGTTCCGAGCGCCAGCATCACTGCTGCCACGCTAATTTTAATCCATTTCATCATAATTTCGTTTGGTTAAGTTTTAGTTTCGTCCTACTAAGCGATATCCTTTAAGCACATGCCATGCCATGCCCATCCTGTTGCAGAACCATGACCGCAAACTACTAATTATAAGCCACTTACGAATAACTTACGCAATTAGGCTCATATACCTTACCAATCAAAACCGTAAAGTATTCCGACGTAGTATTAAGGATTCTTTCACTTCTACGGCTTCCGTGGAAAACACGAATTTTGAGCACAAGACCAGCCACAACAGCTCTTTCCTGCTTCTTAGGAAAATGAGATGAAAGAACCATGGGATACTCACAAGTCTTCCAGGGAGCGATACTCAACCCTCGAAGAACTTGTGAATAACCTGGGCCACCCGCTGCACCTGACTATCGGTCAACTCGGGATAAATCGGCAGGCTCAAACATTCACGAGCTGCTTTTTCGGCCACCGGAAAATCACCCGCCTTATACCCGAGCGAGCCATAACACTTTTGCAAATGCAGCGGCAATGGGTAATGGAGTGCGCAACCGATCTTGTGCTCTTCCAAATGCTTTTTCAATGCATCCCTCCGGGGATGGCGCACCACGTAAAGATGATAAACACTTTCAGCCCAGACCGCTTCATGGGGCAATTGCAGCGGTGTGTCCGCCAAAAGTTTATGATACAAATTAGCCACATGGCGGCGCGCCTGGGTCCATTGATTCAAGTGTTTCAGCTTGACTCCGAGAACCGCTCCCTGAATTCCTTCCATGCGGTAGTTGAATCCAACTTCATCATGATAATAACGTTGGGTGGAACCGTGCTCGCGCAACGATCGCGCCCGGGTCGCATAAGCTTCGCTGTTCGTCACCAATGCCCCACCTTCGCCACAGGCGCCCAGGTTTTTCCCCGGATAAAAGCTAAAGCCGGATACCGCTCCGAAAGTGCCAACCACTTTTCCCTTATATTTCGCTCCATGCGCCTGGGCTGCGTCTTCCACCAACGGCAGATTGTGCTTGCGACAAATCGCCAGTAAAGGCTCCAAATCACATGGATGACCGTAAAGATGCACCGGCATGATGGCTTTCGTCCGCGGAGTAATGGCTTTCTCCACCAACTTCGGATCCATGGTGCAGGTCTGGTCATCAATATCGACATATACCGGGCGGGCGCCTACATAGGAAATCGCCCAACTGGTCGCAACGAAAGTATGCGGCGTGGTGATGACCTCGTCCCCCGGCCCAACATTCAGCAATAGTAATGCTACATGTAGCGCCGAGGTGCCGCTGTTGAAACCAGCGGCATGCTTTGCCTCACAAAAGGAAGCAAAATCGCGCTCAAATTGCACCACATCCGGCCCCAGGCAAAAGCTGCAATTATCGAGTGTTTTGGCTATGACCGCATCGATTTCTTTACGCAAAGGTCGAAGCTGGGCGGGCAGGTCGAGGTAGGGAATTGGTTGGTCCATTGATTTTTAGTTTAAATAAGACGTTAAGACTGGGACGTAAAATAATTGTTCTGGCTGATTTGAAATGAATTCCTAATGGTGCCTCCAAAATGCATGGAGGATTCTGGTGTGATTCAAGGCGCGAACGACACATTCATTCGTAACTCTCATGTACTGCACTCATCGGTAAAACCGGTTTCAGGAAATGTTGTTTGTTACCAGCTTCACTCTGCATGAGCCTTAAATTGCGCCGCAGCTTTCAATTATGTAATCGAGGGAACGTTCTTTGCGCTTCGCCAAATACGTGCACTTGCGGCAGGATCAATTCAACTCCGTCAATACCCGTCGCGCTTCCGAGGCAAACTGGGTGGAGAGGTGCAACTCCAGCGCATGCTGGAGCGAGGCCTTGCTTTCAACTCTTTTCTTCAACTTATATTGGCTCATTCCCAAATAATACAGCACCCCCGCATCATCACTCAGTCCTTTTGCACTCTCCTTCAGCAACTCCGTGGACTTTGTGTAATCCCCTTTCCGATATGCCACAATGCCTAATGCCTTCGTTAAACCGGGGTCGTTGCGGAAAAGCTCACGGGCCTGGACTGCCATTTCATAGGTTTGATTATCCTTGGCGGGGTCATCTGAGTAGAGCATCGCCAGCTTTCTCTTGGCTGGAATGAACTCGGGGAAAAGTTCCAACACCTTTTCGTAACTCTTCCTTGCCGATGCCGCATCAGCTTTCTGCTCAAAACCCGCCGCCACTGCCACCAAGGCAGGAACACAGCCTGCATCTGCCTTCAACGCCGCCTCAATCCTGGGCGTTTCCTTGAGTGCTTGCGTCGGATTGGCTGCCAGATTGATCATTTCCAACCAGCGCTTTGCTTCTTCGGCCTGCGCTGTAGCAGCGCCACTCTGCAAGGTTTTTTGAATGATGCCGGTCGCCTCTTCCACATGGCCCACACTGTAAAGAGCCTTTGCATAATCGAACTGCCTCCCCACATTCCCAGGACTCTTTTGGTCCGCTTCCTGCAACAAGCTGAGCGACCATTTGTAATCCCGTGATAAAAACGCAATGTGGCCCAGCGCTCCGGAAATGTCCGCATCCTCCGGGCTCAATGAATGAGCGTTTTTGGCCAGCTCCAGGGCTTTTTGTTGGTTGTTCAGATGGTCGGAATAAAGCAACGCCAGGCTGGCCATTACCTTCGCATTGTCCGGGCTTGTTTTCAGCGCTTTTTGATAAGCATCGGCGGCCTTTTGAAATGCTCCTGTCCGCTCGTAAATGCCCGCCAGGCGGCACAACGCAACTTCATCCTCGGGTTGATCAGCAATCCTCTTTTCCAACTTCGACTGCACATCGTCGCCGCCACTTTTGGGATCAATCGCCAGAATTGACAGGCGCAAACTGGCCTCCTCATGTCCAAAAAAGTCGCTCTTTAACTGCAGCGCCCGCTGAAGGTAAAGTCGTGCGGACTCTTCCTTTCCCAACATGTAGTAGCCCATGCCAACATGGAACTGTATCTCCGGTTCTCCCGGAAGCTTATCCGCCGCCTCGCGGTTAAGCGTCAGCGCGGCCGCATATTGTGCCTTCTTGAATAATATCCAACCCAGGGTATCGGCGGTCGAGGGATCATAGACCATTAATTCCCGGGCGCGTCGAGCCATCTCCAACGCTTTGTCGAGTTGGTTAAAATGTTCGGAATAAAGATACGCCAGGTTGTTCAGCGCCGCGCTGAAATTGGGATCGATTGCAATGAGCTTTTCGTAGGCATCCCGGGCGGCTGCAAAATTCTTTTCCTGATCCCGGATCGTTCCTATCATCATGAGCGCACTGGTGTCCTTCGGATTTTTGACCATTACTTCCTGCAAATTGGTTATGGCTTGTTCATTCTGCTTGGACTCCATGTACAAGCGCGCCAGCAAAAAGTAGGCTATCCGCATCTGGGGATTCAATTCTATGGCTCGTTTCAAAGCGGCTACTGCTTTTTGAGTGGCTTTTTGACTTTCGAATATCCTGGCCTGCAGCACACACAACTCGGGAACGATCTTCTCATTCGCCATCTCTTTGTCCAAAAGGCTCAGGGCCTTGCTGTAATCCTGTGCTTGAATGTCCAGGTTCACAATTTGTTCCAGGGCGGGAAGATTGTCAGGTGACATAACCAGCACTTTTTCAAATGCTTTTTGCGCTTCCTCCTTTTTATTCATCTGGATGAAGGTTAAGCCTGCTTTATAGACATACTGCGGCTCGTGTGGAAACGATTGCCTGAGCTGGTCGTAAATCCCCAGCGCCTCCGCATAATTACCTCTGGCCCGGTAAGCCTCGGCCAGTAATAACTGCGCCTGAACCAACCGGGGCTGTTGTCGCACCAATTGGGTAAGTAAGGCGACGGCTGAATTGAGATCCCCGCTTCGAATGTATATTTCGGCTGACAGCAATTGCGCCTCGGGATACGAGCGATTCAATGCCAGGGCCTGCTTCAAGCTCCCCAGCGCCTTGGGAGAATCGTTTGCCACCATTTGCGCCAGCGCCAGGTGATAAAAGGCTTGAGGAGATTGGGGATAAAGCCGGACCGTTTTTTCGAATTCCGCCAAAGCCTTGGCGCTGTCACCTTTTCCAAGATAAGTGCGGCCATGCAGTTGCAGGAAGTCGAAGTTCTCGGGATCGCGTATGAGCACCTTGTCAATTATTGCCATCGCCTCATCAAACTGTTTCTCACTCAACGCCGTTTCCGCCAGCGCCTGCCAGGCTGGCAGGTTGTCAGGCGTCTTTTGAACAATGGCTTTTAAGAGAACCTTCCCCTGTTCCATCTCTCCATGCTGAATTTTGAAAAGCGCATACCTCACGCGTCTTGGCGAGTGCGCAGAAGCGTTGTCCGCTGCGGCCTTCAACGCCTGCTCCGCTTCCTTCACCTCGTTTTTTATCAGGTGGAGATTGGCAAGCGCCAAATACGCCGGGCCAAATTTCTTGTCAATGTCCAACGCCCGGTTAATGGCTTCTTCAGCTCCCTTCAGATTGTTTTGTTTAATCAGCAGGGTGCTGATGGCTACCTCACACGCCGGCTTATATCCACCCGCAGCGAGTAACTTCTGTAAGGCCTGCCTGGTTTGTTCGACTTCCTGGGAAGTGGAAGCCAAATCGGCGAGCAACATCGGCGCGTCTTGATCCTGAGGCCGCTTTTCCAGGACGTATTTCACCTCTTCCTGAGCTTCCTTCATTCTACCTGCGGAAAAGTAGAGTGAACCGATTTTCATATGGATGCCGGGGTCACCGGTAGGATCGAGCTCCCGGGCTCTCGACAGGAAGGTAAATGCACGCGAAAACCGCCCCTGCTCCACGTAAATCGCCCCTAAGTTCGCGAACCCATGGGCGTTTTTGGGATCCTTCCGAATGACGTTGATGTACTCAACCTCCGCATGGTCGTAATCCTCCAATTGAAAATATCGATCCGCGCGTTTCAAATGGCTCTGCTGCGTACAACTGACGGCGGCTGTTGCCAGAAACAAAACAGCAACCCAATTAAAAGTGCGTTGAAAATCTTTTGACATAAAAGTTTTAAGATTCCTGCGCCGCAGGAACAGTTTTGCGCTCGGATCTTTTGAGCAGGATTAAAAGAATGAAAAATGGCACCAGGGATAAGGCGAAAAAGTAAGGGCCACCGCGATGATGAATGGCCGAGTTAATCATTTCCGGCCCAATATGCACGCATAGTTCGCCGATGGTAAAAACCCTGAAACCATTGCGAATGATTCCCAGTGGTATGACCGCGAAAATTAACACCGCTCTTTTCCACGGACTGCGCAAAAACAGGTAACTGGCAATAAAGCTGGTGATGAACAGGATCAAGCTGGAATGGATTCCACTGCATTCCGGCGCCACGCGCAGGGCAATGCCCGGCAATTGGAAGATCAATTCCTCCCGGGAAAAAGTCGTCCCGGAAACCATGAATAACAGATCCGCCGCCAATGCTGAGCTGTGTTGTAAAAATGTCTCGATGCCCGTTCTCAAAAATAATGGCAGCGGCACTGTGAAAAGGAGAAAGCACAGCGGAAAAGCGTGGGCTCGCACCTTTTCCTTTCCCAGGCAAAAGCAGCAAATCCCCAGGAAGAACAATACGCCGGACAACGTTATCAACGCCAATTGATCCTCCACAGCCGGAACCCCGCCCCGACGCTCTAAAAACCAATAACCAGCAAGGACTGCAAGGCCGCCGACTGCGGTCAGGATTGCGAGACCTCGCGCGGGCTCGGAGTGACCAACTGGTTTTTGCTTCTGCAGGCGATACAAATACAAACTCACGAAAGGAATCAGCAGGATGTAGGAATCCAGTTCGCTTTTCAGCGCGAAAAGGGCCAGATGATATAAAGGAAGGCCAAAGCAGAGTACTAAAGCTATTACGGCAGGCAGAAAACCACGCCCTGAATTTTGAGCCGAATGATTTGACGCCGCTTTTGCCACAGTACGCGGTTCATCCGGGATCTTCGATTCCTCTTTAATTAGCATTGTGGTTGTTCTTCATCGCAAGCCACCGGGCCGCCGAAATAAAGCCATGTTATCTGCACTGCCACCGCAACGCATTGCAAATTTTCCACTTAATACCGATAGCCGAGTTCCAGTCCAACTTGATTACTGGAATAAGAAAATCCATTCTGACTCGAGTTATTATTGCTAAACTGGTAAAAAACCCCTGCTGTCCCCCGTTTAAGAAACGGCCAACCCAGATGGGCATTGAATGAATACATGCTATCGACGCGTCCGGCCGAGCCTGCGTTCAGTTCGGAAATATAATTAATCTCGCCATAAGAAGCTGCGAGGTTCAGTGAAAGTTTTTTGAGGAGTTGCTGCGACAATGAAACAGTCAAAGCGGTATTTTCAGTCACTTGATCTTGCAACAGAGAGCTGCTAACCGTGCGATCGGCACTGAGTGAAAGGGAGGTCTCCGCAATGGGCTGGTAGGCAATGCTCACTCCATACAGCGGGTTGAGCAAATTCGCACTGCTGGCCAGAAACTGCCGATCTTCAAAACCGGCATGCACTTGCAGGCTTACTTTTTCCGTGGCTCGCCACTGAACTCTTCCCTGCAATTGTCCGTAAGCCGAATCCGAACCCATGCTTTCGGTGACATACCCTCCGCCAGCACCAACAGAAACATCCAGCCGCGGCCAGATTTGATAAGCCAGCCATTCCATCGTAGACCATTGCTTGGAGCTGTTAAATCCTTCCGCCGAAGTGATGGCCTGATCCAGCCCCATCTCCAATGAGAGCTTGCTGTTAAATCGATACGACGCAGTAAGACCAGTGGCAAATGCTTGCTGATCCGTTTGCTGCGCAGTCTGCACCAATGGCGTGAAGGTGGAAGCGTATGTCTGCGACAGTCCCAAAACCCAGTCTTCGTACGAGGTTCCTCCGATTAACGACACATTCTGATCCAGCCCGTTCTGAAATCGCCTATCACTGTAGAATCGTTGAATCGGTGTATAATCGATTGTCCAATGCCGCCCAATCTCCAATAAAACCCCCGGCGAAACTTCCTGGATTATCGAAGCCACTTGATCCCCCGGCGCGGCGGAGAGGCCATTCCCATAGAGGAATCGATAAGACAAATGCGGGTGCACCGTCACCGGCCCCATCTCAAAAGGCAAACCATGCGGCAGCAACGGTGCCAGCGTATCCAGTGCCCGCAAACTCCCCGCTCCCTCACTCTGCATTTCCTGAACGGCTGCCGGCACCGCTACATATGAAGTCGGTGGCGCCAGCACCTGCTGAGCCTTCAAGCTACCTGGAATGCTCAGCGCACAAAGCACCATCGCTTCCAGCCTGTATCTTCCACTTCCCCAACCGCCAGGAAACCCGATTCGGTTTGAAGCCTTCACATCAAATGACAATCCCACACTACTTCCTTTCACTTCCTTCGCATATCAACGCCACATCCTCACGACAGGACTGCTCAAGACACTTTCCCTTCTCTTATGCCTTCCAAACCTGGCCTTCCTTGGTCGGCACACTTACCATCGCATTCCGCGTATCAATGATGCAGGGACACCAATCCGCCAGCTCCTGGTAATTGGTCACCAGATGATTCGTCGCGATAATCACCGCATCAAAACCTTGTAACGACTCCCGCGTCCAGGGCACCGAACGCGTTCCGGCCCACTGCGGATGTTCACGCGTCGGCTTGATCACCGGCACATACGGATCATGATACGCCACCTCCGCTCCCCGCTCCGTCAACAGACTCATCAACACATAACTCGGCGATTCCCGCTCATCATCCACATTCGGCTTATACGCCAGTCCCACGATCAAAACCCGACTCCCATTCACCGGCTTCCGATGCGTATTCAACGCCTCCGCTGTCCGGTTAATCACATAATTCGGCATCGCTGTATTAATCTCACCCGCCAGCTCAATAAACCGCGTGTTCTGATTAAATTCCCGCGCCTTCCACGTCAGATAAAACGGGTCAATCGGAATACAATGCCCGCCCAAACCCGGCCCGGGATAAAACGGCATGAAACCAAACGGCTTCGTCTTCGCCGCGTTAATCACCTCCCACACATCAATCCCCATCGCTCCGTACACCAGCTTCAACTCATTCACCAACGCGATGTTCACACTGCGAAAAATATTCTCCAACAGCTTCGTCGCCTCCGCCACCCGGCACGACGACACCGGCACCAGCGTCTGAATCGCCATTCCATACAGTGCCTTCGCCCGCTCCAGACACGCCGGCGTATAACCCCCGATCACCTTCGGAATCTTCGACACCTTGCTCAACACATTACCCGGATCTTCACGCTCCGGCGAAAACGCCAGGTGAAAATCCACCCCCGCCTTCAATCCTGAACCCGCCTCCAACACCCCGCGCAAATCCTCATCCGTCGTCCCTGGATATGTCGTCGACTCCAGCACCACCAGCGTCCCCTTCGCCAAATGCGGCGCGATCGCCTTCCCCGTCTCCAAAATAAACGAAATATCCGGCTCCCGATTCTTATTCAATGGAGTCGGCACACAAATAATCACACCCTCCACCTCTTTCACCCGGCTGAAATCCGCCGATGCCGAAAACCTCTTCCCCTTCACCATCTCCGCCACCGATTCCCCCGCAATATGCTTGATATAACTCTCCCCCCGATTAATCAACTCCACCTTCGCCGAGTCGATATCCAGCCCCAGCACCGTCGCACCCGAAAGCGCGAACTGCAGCGACAACGGCAATCCCACATAACCCAAACCAACAATCGCAATCTTCATATCGTTATTTCCAGTTGTTAAAAGTTACAAAACCGAGACCACCATCACCAACACCAAAAACTTCCGGAACTGACCGGAATTCTACGGAATGCCCTCCCCCCAAAAACAAAATACCCGATACCGCCCTGACCCGCCGATCAAAACCAAAATCCCAGTTCATGCCCACATCCTAAACCAGGAGGTTGGACATAGCCTATCCAACCCAAAAAAATATACACCTACCCACCAACCACTTCCGAAAACCATCCAGACCACACAAGCAGTCCCTCACTTCTCTCTACTCCACACCACCAACGTTCGCCCCAGCACCCGCATCTTTCTCGCCGCCCCAAACCTCCGAAACCTCGTCCGGCTCAACGAACTCAACTGCGCCACATTCCACTCCGCCGCCTCGATAAACGCCCGCGCCTTCCCTTCCTCTGCCAACTTTCCCAAAATATGATTCACTAATCCCGGGTTCAACCGCTTCCCCCGAAATTCTGGAAACACAAAAAAATCAAACAAATGCACATCCCGCTCTCCGAGTGGAAAATAATGCGGCTCCATCGTCCCACCCGCCATCGTCCACCCAAACGCCGCTATCTCCCCATCCAGCTTCAACAACCACAACGTCGCCCCTCTCTCAAACCGCTCGCGCATCAACCGCCGCGTTTCCTCGGGGCGCCACGCATTTGTGATGCGTGCCAACTCCTGCGGACTCAATTCCTTTTCAGACCCCTTCCGCTCAACCTCTCGCCGTTCCCCCTCGTCCGCTTGCACCTCCCCAAGATCGCAGTAAAACAACACCATCCGGTTCCCTGTTGCCGCGCGTCCTAGCGAAACCCGGGCCCGACCAAGCGTCGCCCGCACGCCATGACGACTCGCGTAGCTCAACAACCGCCCGATCATATCCGCCAACTTCTCATTTCAAAAAACCACCGCCAAAATTCCTGCCAACCTACGCCTGCCCGCCATTGCTTCGCCCCAAAATTGCCATCATCGACGCCGCCGAAACCTGCATCCGCGTCAGGCTGTCTTTTCGCTTCGAAGGCCTCATCACGTAACTCCCCAGCGCCGCCACCCAGCGCGCGCACTTATGCGCAAATATCAGGCAACTCATGCTCACCTGGCCCGTCACACCGTGATGCTTTTTCCAGTAACGTAAAATCGACCGTTGCTGCGTGAGCGCCAGCCACACCGGGTCACGCTTCGCACTACTGCCCCCGCGATAATGAACCGATTCCGCGCCGGGATGGAATGTAATCCGCCACCCTGATGCCCAGCATCGCTTGCACCAGTCCACATCCTCCGCATACATGAAGAACCCTTCATCCAACAGCCCGAATTTCTCCATCGCCTCACGCCGAACCATCCAAAAGCAACCCACCAGTACCTCCACGTCCAACTCCCGGTCGCCCTTGAAATAAAACATATGCTCACCGCTGAAAAACTTCGAGCCCGGCAAAAGCTTCGCCAATCCCGTCATCACACAAAAGTTATTCCACAATGTCGGAAACCGGCGGCACGAACTCTGATGCGTCCGGTCACCGTTTAGAATCCTGGGGCCAATCATCCCAATGTCACGATGCTCATCCATGTAATCCACCAGGATGTCCAGGCAACGGCCCAAAACCTTTATATCCGAATTCAGCAGGCAAACATATTTCCCCCGGCTCGCTTCAATCCCCACATTGTTGCCTTTGGGGAATCCTAAATTCTCCCGGTTCCTGATGAGTTTCACCCGCGGATATTTCGACTCCACCATCTCCGGCGATCCGTCGGTGGATGCATTGTCCACCACGATGATTTCCAGGCTGTGCGAAACCGATCCCTGCTCCAGGCTCTCAAGGCACTCCTCGAGATAAGAGCGGTCGTTCCAACTTAGGATGACAACGGAAATATCCATGACTGAATAATCAAGTGTTCGGATTGCCCGGTTCTGCCTGGTTCAGCTTGGGAGCCGGCTTCAATCTTCCAATCGCCCCGGCAACATCGTTCTTAAACTTGCTCGCCGCTTTCTGCGCGCCGCCCCGGCCAAAGTCCGCCGCCTTCATGAACAGCGAGCTCATCACGGCTTCACACGATTCCAACGGCGCCATCCGCGTCATGTCCTCTGCGGAGAAACCCTTCTTGAAATGATACACACCGGGATTAAGTTCCGGATCAATCCCGCCCAAATCATAATATTTGAAACCATTCTCCTTCAGCCATTTGATCATCGTCCACTGCAACAAATAAGCTCCCTTGCTGTCCAGGCCCTGATCGTTCGTCGCGCCGAGGAGATAAATCCCCATGCTACCCACCGCCGAACACACAATCCCGCACACCGGCACACCCTCGCGCTGGCAAATCAGCGTCTTGAACTTCTGCCCGCCCGGTAAATCTTCCGTAATCCGGCCAAACTCGTGCACATCCACAGTCGTATCGAACTTCTTCCGTGCCCACATCTCTTCATAAATTTTGACGAACACTTTATACTCCTCCCGGCCCGTTCCCTCCACGATGGTCAAATTATTCTTCTCCGAGCGATTCAACTGGTTCCGCCATTTCTGATCCAGCTTCTTGCGCAACTCCTCCAACGTTGGCGTCAGGTCCAGTACAAAGGTCCGGTCAGCGCTCGCCCGACCCGGCTGCACTTCGCCGTATTCACTGAATGCTTCCTCGAAAATCCCGGCGCGCGGAGAGCCCACAAAGGCATCCGGCAAAATCCGCAAAAACAACTTCCGTTTCCGCACGTACTCTTCGTGCAGCTCTTTCATCACCAGCTTCACGGTTTGTAAATCCAACGTGGCCCCGCGCAAATGGCAAATCGGCCCCCAACGCAAATACGCCACCCCGCCCCCAACCAGCTTGGGACGAATAATCCGCAACTGCGCCATTGCCATCACCGAGCTATCCCCTTTTCGCAAAACCAGGTGACTCAAGTTCTCTTCGCCCCACCGAATGGCTCCGTAGCTCCACGTCTGATACGGATTGGAATCTTCAAACAACTCCATCAACCCGCTCCATTCCGCAGAACTCACCTTGTCGATTTCGACCGTGTATGACATTGCATTTTGCCCCATGAAAAATCTTCAGTTAATTCCGCTTGAGGAGGGAAAAGATCGACCGCTTGCCCGATGATGCCCATTTCACCCAGCGATACGCCCCCAGCACCTTCAATTTGAATTCCAACTCCCAATCCGTCGGTTGCACCGATACCCGGCCCATCAATCCTCCCCGCAAAGCGGAACTCACACTCTCAGCCGTCGATCCAAAACAAAACTGGTAACCAGTTTCCGAAACCAGTTTCAATTCCCGGTCCCCGTAACTGCCGTAGGGAAAACTCACACCCTTGATCTCGCGCCTCGTGATAGCGATTAACGAATCTTTCGATTCCTTCAATTCCCGCCGGGCTTCTGCTTCCGTCATCTTCGCCAGGTCCGGATGATTGACACCATGCGAACCGAAATCAATTGTCTCACACACCGCCAATCGCTTCAGATCCTCGGCCGTCACCAATTCCTCACCCACCTGGTTGGGACCGCCATAATCATCCCAGCTCGAACGCCGTCCGAGATAACCCGTCGGCACAAACAAAGTCACCGGTATCTTTCGTTGCACCATTTCGGGCACACCGTTTTTGATGAAACTGCAAAACGCATCGTCGGCAGTGATTGCCACATAACGCGACCCCTTCTCAAAACTCAACTCCCGCGCCGCGAAAACAGGCCGCGCCAGCTTCAACACCAGCTCACACTGCCTGGCAAATCGCTCCCGCGTCTCATCGTGCACCGAATGATAATTGATCACTACGCAGCTTCCCGCCCGCCGCCCTCCCACTAACCTCACCAAAAAGTCGCCCCCAAACACCACCAGCGAGATCCCGAGCCTTATCAAACGCGACACCATTTATATTTAACCCTAGAAAATTTCCCAACCCGCCACCGCCATGCAAACAAGCAACGCATCATCCATGGCTCCATATTCTCCGCGCACACTAGACTCTCAGTTTAACCAACCCTTTCTTCTCATAATTTCTGGACCGTCTTCTCTCCTTCAGAAATTGCCGGCACATTTCTATTTCAGCCACATAGCTCATTTCCCATGAAGGGGCTCCTTCCCCGTCCAGCGGTGGAGGAGGTTGCATCATTCGTCGGAGCAACAGCTTTAATTTCAAAAAACCAGCACGGAAGGCAGGCACCCTGATTTCGCCATGTTTCCAGTGATGCAGCATGTAGGCCAGGGATTTACCCCGCTTATGTGCTGCAGCCAGCCACTGAGAACGCAACAGCCTGGAAGCCGCAGGATGATGCACCACCAGCGCTTCAGGAACCGATTTCAATCGCAAACCCGCCGCGCACAATTGCCACGAGAAGACCGTCTCCTCGCCAAACCCACTGGCTCCAGGCCCAAGCTCCGGATCATACTTTGGCACCGACTTGAGCACCGACCGATGAAAACCCATGTTGGCGCCAATCAACTCCACTTCGCCATCCGGCGGCAGGTCCGGCGCAGCCAACCATAATTTGTGTGTCGAATCCATCCACGGCCTCAACAAACTTTCCGCCAGCTCAATCCGCCCCACCACCGCATCGCACTTCCGCTTCAACAGCGGTGTGGCCAATCTGTCAAGCCAGTCAACCACTGGTATCACATCGTCATCAGTAAAAAGAATGACCTCGCCTTGAGCTGCGGCCACTCCACTGTTCAAGGCATTGCTTTTCCCGGCCTTTTCCTCATACAAATACCGAACCTCAAAATTCTTAAGCTGGGCGCTTCGCGCCACCCTCGCCGTATTGTCCGTGGAGGCATTATCCACTACGATCAATTCTGCGCGCCATCCTGCCGGAACACAGACCCCTCCCATCGCTTGCAAAGTTTTTTCCAGCGATGGAGCACAGTTACGCGTGCAGATAATGACTGAACAATCGAAGTTTTCTCTCTTCTTTTCCATCTTACGAAGCCACTGCTGCGCCACCGCTCTTTACCAAACCACGCACCTCATAGTTGTAAGGCCGCTTGCACTCGACAAAATAATGCTGAAGCCGGTTCACCCGCTCCAAAAGAATTAACTCCCACAGTGGAATCCCTTCCGCCCTCCGACATTCCTTCCACTTCACCACCCGCCAAAAATAATATCTTGCCAAATTCGCATAGAGCCGATATCGCGCCCGCGCCAACCGTTCGTGCCGCCAGTGATGGTTCAGGTAAGCTCCCGATTTCCCCTGCTGCATGCAGGCCGCCAGCCAACTCCTGCGCCTTAAACGCTCTTCACCAAAAAAATGCCAGACCTCACTGGCCGGCACCGCTCCCAGTCGAAACCCTGCCTCTTTCAACTGCAGCGAAAAAAGTGTCTCCTCCCCGGAACCCAATGCACCTGCCCCCAATTCCTCATCGAACATCGGCACCTTCTCAAACACCGCCCGGTTGAGCGCCATATTGGCGCCAACCAACCTCTCAGGATTACCAAAGTCCACGCCTTCAGTGCTGGCCAGCCATGAGCGATGAGTGGCCGTCATCCATCCCCGCTCCAACTCCGGTGCCAGCTTAACCCGGCCCACAACCGCATCTGCCCGCCCCTCCAAAATCGGACTGCACATCAACTCAATCCAGTTCTGCGGCAAACGCACATCGTCATCGGTAAAAAGCAACAACCGGCCACGCGCCTCCTTCACTCCCCGATTTCTCGCCACCGCCAATCCCGGACGCGACTCAAAAACATATCGGAGTTTAATCTCCGCAAACTGCGTTTGTTTCACCACAGCTTGCGTCTCGTCACTGGAACCATTGTCCACCACCAAAACTTCCTGTTGCAGTCCCAGCATCGAACGCAACTCCTTAACCGACTCCAAGGTCTCCTTCAACGAGCCAGCCCGATTGCGCGTGCAGATGATGACTGATGTATCCACGACTCTAAAAAGCCGGCGGAGCAATTAACGTCGAATCGTCCGCCAAACTTTTGAACGAACTCTGGCGGCAAATTGGCTCGCTGCCAGAACATATTGCACATTCGGCGCGGTCATCGCCAAAGAACCCTCCGGCCAGAGGCAGTCCATCTCCTTCCAAAAACGAAGAAATGGATATCGTCTCGGGAGCATCGGAGTCAGTGCATTAAAAAAATTAAATGCTTTCACGATTGGCATCGAGTCCAGGTTGTTTTGGTCAAATGCCGCCGAAAGTGCCGCGATCGATTTTGCCATATTCTCGCTCGGAAATTTCACAAAATTTGATACGAGAACATCGAGCAGGATTCGGCAGGTGGTGGAGTTTGAAAAAGTTGAGACCAGCGAGCGGTTCTCGTTAACAAAACTTAAAGTCAATTCATGGAGTTCGGCCGCCAGGTTCGCTTCCGATTCTTTCAGGGTTCCGCCAAAAACCGGTTGAGCCACATTTCCTGCGGCCGCATAATGATGAACTGTTGGATGATCAGCGCATCCAATCAAATGTTCAAGCAGCGTGGCACACGAAAAAATGCCAGAATTTTGCAACGCATGTGGGACGTCAGGAGCACGCTGATAAAACATGGCCTCGGCGGTCCCTGCCTCTGCCGGACCTTTCCGCCCTTGTTGGAGCCCCAAATAAAAACCCTGTAACTGGCCCGTCCATCCACCGGCAAGAAGAAGCTTTCGCAAGGAGTGCTGGCAGGTCAAAAACCACCCGATGTCAACCAGGGCCCAGGAGACAGAATCGAATAGTCCCGCCGTCCGGAAGTATTCCAAAGCTGACTGTCGGCGTGTACTGATAAGATCCAGAATTCGCTTTTTAGTCGGCTCCTGATTTAGCGCATTCCAAAAAAGGTCCCAATCGGACTCAGACTTAAGGCAGTAAGCTCCTTTTTGCTCACCGGCCATAGCCCCCAGACTGCCTTGGACATCGTCAAAGGTTAACTCAAGCTTCGCCAAAAGCCGATCCAGACGAGGCTCTTCAAAGAACCTCCTCATCCAGGTCATTTCCTCGGGTGAAATGGCTCCTGCGGAGGGAAGGAAAAGAGCCTGACGTGAAACGTAGAGATATTTGCACTCGATTCCCCCAAACTCGGGAGCCAGCACGGAAGCTGCCTTCCAAATCAATTGGCAATCGCGAGAAAGAAAATAAAGGCGCTTCACCCCTGTCTCTCGAGCACGTTTCAACAGCCAAACGGCAAAACCCATTACAAACGGGCCTGCAAATTGTCCCACCATCTCCTTAAGCGGAATATTGTCCAACCCATGGCGCTGCAACCGGAAGGCTCGCGCGGCTCCCACTATCTCTGCGGCCGCGCCGCGGCATGACTCCAATTGCAGGAGGCGCAGTTCATATGGTGTAGCATTCGCATAGTCGCAAAGAGCCGCGTCAATCCCGCACGACTTGGCAACCAAATAATCGCTTTGAACATTATCACCGACATGCTGCACTTTGTTCGGACTCACAGCCTCGGCTTGCAGGAGATGTTTGAACAGATTGCCCGAAGCTTTCGTTTTCCCGATTTCACTGGAGATGTAAAATCCATCCCCAGGTTCGGCAAAACCTCTGTTAATCAATAACTTCTCAACAAAACTCCGAGGCAGATAAGTATCCGAAGTAAATACCACCCGGATACCCTGCTTGCGCGAAGTCAATACTTGTTCGCGCATGATCGCGATGGGAAAGAGTAGTTGTTCTTCCGCTTCAATTTCACATTTAATGAGGTCTTTATCCGTCCAGCCTAGTGACGAAAGAAGCACCTCCCAGATTTCAACGAGGGTAATCTCTTCTCTGCTTATGCGTTGGCGTGCGAGACGTTCAGCTTCAATTCGGTTGGCGACAAAATCCTCCAGTTTTTCTCGCGTCGGCAATATGCCAAGCTTGGTAAAAACAATGCGCCCAACAGTGTAGAAAACGTCGGATGGCACCGCCCTTCGCCGTGTAAGGCAGGTATCAAAAACATCAAACGAACGAACAGAATTCACGCTTTTGTTGCCACAGCCTTCAGATTGAGTTCAAAGCTGATGTCCTGCAAACGTTCCCAGGGAAGCTCCGCCTTAAAGACCTGAAACCAACACCAACGAACCATCCATTTGCGCAGCGCATCACGACTGCTCTTCCGCCAGAGGCGCTTCGGCATTTTTCCAAGTCCTTTGGACGCATCAAGGTCAATGGTTTTAAATCCGGCGTTTTTCAGCACAAAATAAAGAGAATGTTCCGTGAAACTCGAATAATGCGTGTAATCGTTGTAGCGCCAGCGTGCATTAAGAATCGCATTGGCGTTGGGAACAGTCAGAACAACGCTGCCCCCTGGTTTAAGTGATTCGTAAATGGCACGCATGAAATTTATTTGCACTTCCACGGGCACGTGCTCCAAAACATCTAACACCACCGCGAACGCAAAGCTCTCACGGTTCCGGCCCAACCACTCCACTGTTGAGTCACTAACCGCCACTTCAAACCCGGCCTTGCGGCAGCGTTCAGCCTGTTGTGGAGACATTTCGAGTCCCTGTAGCGATTGATACCCGAGATTCCGCATTGCCCGAAGTGCAAATCCGTAACCACAACCTATATCGATGATTGAAGACTGCTTGTCTTTGGGGAGGTGCGGGCCAATGACCGTTTGCAACCAATTGGCCATAATTGTCGCATGTTCTTCGGTTTCATTGTGAAATCGCCCGTAATAAATGGAATAATCAAAATTATTCATGAGCGCTCCTGCCCGATGAAATGCATTTTTGTATAAGATCCGGGAATACAACGGAGCCCCAGCCTCTGGTCCACGTTGAGATTGTTCCAGCCGCACCCTCCTCTGGACTCACCTCGAAGGATAAGGTTTCAAGCACTACATCATAGTCAACATGGCCACTTCGGTGATCACCCTTGCCCACTGCCACTCCGCAATAGTAATGTCCCGGGGCCAGCCTCGGACAAGGCAGAGTTACTTCAAACTCTGCTTCTTCACCTTGTCGTGGACCACCCTCCTCAGCTCCAAAACAACTGCCGACTGGAATTCCCTCCGCAGTAAAAATCGTTATGCTAAAACGCAACCGGGGAATATTTTCGTAAGCTCTCACCTTCGCATAGAAACAAAAATGTTCATTCGAGAAAAAGATGGGGGATGTCTTATCGAATCGGAAAGAGACGAATCTTGCAGCTTGGCTGCCCATATATTTGCGTGGCGATTTGGCTACATCAAAAAATACACACGCATCAGAAGCCATCGCACCTACATAGTTTTCAACTGCTCTCTCCGTGTCTCCATGGAAGCGAAGCTTTCCTTTTTCCATCACGATCCCGGTTCTTGTCAGTTGCAGGACAGCAGCCATGTTATGGCTCACGAATAAAACAGTCCTGCCTTGCTGGCGGGAAACTTCCTGCATCTTACCAAGGCACTTTTGTTGAAACTGCGCATCCCCCACTGCCAGCACTTCATCCACCACCAATATCTCAGGTTCCAAATGTGCGGCTACTGCAAAAGCCAACCGGACGTACATTCCAGAGGAATAACGCTTCACAGGAGTATCCAGGAATCTTTCCACTTCTGCAAAGGCAACAATCTCGTCAAAGCGTCTTTTTATCTCCATCCGGCTCATGCCAAGAATTGCCCCATTCAAATAGATGTTTTCACGACCTGTCAGCTCCGGATGGAACCCCGTTCCAACCTCTAAAAGACTGGCGACACGGCCACGGATTTTAATACGGCCCTCTGTCGGCTCAGTAATGCGGCTTAGTATTTTTAAGAGCGTTGATTTTCCCGCTCCGTTGCGGCCAATAACACCAACCACTTCGCCTTGCTTGATGTCGAATGAAACATTTTTCAACGCCCAGAATTCTTCCTCCCCGGCCTTTCTTCTCCTGGCTGCGATTTCGAGCATCCGCCAGGGTTTGCGGGCAAACTCCTCGATTCGATGGCGCAGACCATCATGTGCATTTCCACGCGATCCCAGGATATAGCGTTTGGAGAGGTTTTCTACTTTAATTGCAGTATCACTCATGGAGAGTTTTGAATAAATTGCGCTACGAAATATCTTGCTTGATGGTATCTCAAATCACATCCGCAAAAGTCTTCTCCGTCTTGCGGAAGTACCAGATGCCCGTAATCAAAAGCAGCGCAGTACCCAATAGGGAAATTAAAAACCCCGGCAGATAGATTTGATGCTCACCGCCCAGAATGCACCAGCGGAATCCATCAATCACTCCCACCATGGGATTCACGGAATAAAGCAACCGCCATTTCTCCGGTACTACGCTGCTATAAAAACCAACCGGAGAAATATAAAGACCGAACTGAACCACAAATGGCACGATGAAACGGAAATCGCGATACCGCACCATCAATGCAGCCACCCAGAGCCCGATGCCCAGCGAGGCCGCAAAAGCCAGCAACACAAACAGAGGTAGTAGGAGAACAGTAACTGGCGGCACAAAACGATACCACATCATGAGGACGACTAGGAAGGCGGCGGAAATCAAAAAGTCCACGAAACTGGTAATCACACTGCTCGCCGGAACAATCAATCGCGGAAAATACACCTTCGAAATCAAATTTGAATTCGTCACCAAGCTGTTGCCACTCTCCGAAAACGCCGTGGAAAAAAATTGCCATGGCAGCATCCCGCAGAAAACCAAAATCGGATACGGCACGCCGCCCGATGGCATTTTTCCAAATTTGCCGAACACTACGCTCAGCACCACCATCGTCAACAGCGGGCGGACCAGCGACCAGGCAACTCCCACCACAGTTTGTTTGTAGCGCACCAACAGGTCGCGCCAGGCCAGAAAATAAAACAACTCACGATAACGCCACAGATCACGCCAGTAATGGCGCTCCGTGCGGCCTGCTTCAAGGATCAGTTCCTGCATTTGCTTGGTGAATTAAAGGTTGAAAAACTTTTGCAAAGACGGCTTTAGCTCCATTGCTAGCGTGGTTTGTTGTCCTCCGCTACGATGAATTCAGCTCAGTTGCTGAATGGCTCCGGTGCTTTCCCAACGTTTTGTCGCAACATTATACTGTTTAACCACCCGGGCGGGCGAACCAACTGCTACCGAATAATCAGGAATTGAGGAATTTACAACCGAGTTGGCGCCAATCACGCAATGCTCGCCAATCGTAACTCCCGGCAGCACCACCACATTTTGGCCCAGCCAGGTATGTTTCCCGATGGACACCGGTTTAATATTATTAATCCCCTGATGCATGATGGGAATCGTGATATCCTCAAAAGCATGCGCATGGTCGGAGATATAAACATTCCGCGCCAGGAGCACATGTTCCCCCAGCACCACCTGCCGCGCCGCCGAAATCGTCGCCCCCATCCCAATGCCACAATGAGATCCAATCACAAGTTTGGCACTGCTTTCATCCCCGTCTCCGTCAACCACGTGAATCCAACAATCACTTTCTATGTTCACTCGCTCACCCAGTCGCATCTGGTTTAAACCCCAACAGCGAAATGGTGGCGAAATCCGGGAATGAGCTCCAATCTCCTTAAACTGGCTCCAGATGAGCATCGTAAACAGCTTGGTGCGCAAACGTGACCACCTGTTTAAAAAGAAATCTATGCTATTTACGCTCAAAGTCTGAATGAGGGCCAAGCCTCACATCGTTTGGCATCTGCCTGCAAGCTTTTACGGGCTCTCGAGAAAGAAGCCGCTAATTGGTCATGCGCAAACCGGTTGCAGGTTTGGGGGCTGGAATCACCGGAGGAACCACGGCTGCGGTTGAAGTCTGATAGGCTCCCATGGCCCACGCCCCCGTTGTTGGGCGCGACTTTCCATCTAGATCGCCGCTAAGACCAGACAGTTTCACGGCACTTAAGTTCTTGCCCACCGTGAGACAGGGACTGTTGGTTTGCAAATGCAAATCACTTCCCGTGAATCCACCGTTGATGAATATCGGATTGGCAGCCATCCCGTTCGTCTCCCATCCATTAAATCTCATACCCGCTAAACCGAATTGTCCAAACACACCCGGGCTGTTGAGAAACGCATGTGTGTCATTCTTGAAATAGGGGCTCACATAACCGTCATAGGATAAATAACAGTTATAATCAAAAAATAAGTAGGACCTCACTTCCGTGTTCGCCGTGTTCAAAACCAACGAGGAGTTGTTGTTATTGTTCGTGGTGAAATCGGCAAAAACGTTGTTTTGGACGTAAATCAGGCAGTTTGTATCCCACAACCGATCAAAATTGTTGGCTTCTTCCCCCGAGATCGTGATCCCTGGATAGCCTCCGTTAAGCGCAAACGTGTTGTTATAAATTCTTAATGTGGTGCTAGGCTCCTGACCTCGATTTGCACAGGCATAAGTGATGCACGCATTGGCTACCGGGTGGTAAAGGAACACATTGTTGTAGATATTCGCCTGCGGTCCGGTCTCCAAATACATGCAAGCGGTCCCTCCTATTGTGTTCGGAACCGTGGTTTGAAATAAATTATTGTAGAAATTGATGTTCGTTCCGTCCCGGAAAAATCCCACGGAGTCAGTCCGGTCAAAAATGCCGTCCTGATGGGGACCAGTATCGTAGCCGGTCCAATGATTGGCATCATATGCCCAGTCATTGTTGATGAATTGGCAATCGTGGATGTAGATGCCATCCCGCTGGCACCCATTTGCCTGCACGCAAAGATCAATGCACCAGACAATGTAATCGTGGAATTTGCAGTTGGCGATCACCAGGTTGGTGGTGATGATCTGGCTCTGCATCTCACACGCGCGGGCTACTTTGGTAAATTCACAATTCGTGATGGTGAGCCCCACACTGTCCAGGCATCTCAGCCCCACTCCATCAATCGAGCCTGGCCCGACCGGCTTTTGATTCTGCCAGTAACCCAGTTCATGAAAGTAGCAATTATCTATTTTGACTGAACTCATGGCTCCCATGGAATAAATTCCCACGCCGTTTTTGGCCGGAAGCGCCACCCCAGTGTCAGCTGGCAACGTCGTCGCCCCTCCAATCGGACCAAGTTCCAAACTTCTAAAATTAACATTCGTCAGGCTTCCCGGCGCCAAAAACGCTATCAGCGCATTCGGACTGGTAAAAATTGCCCTTCCAGTCCCCCAGGTTCCAGCGGTATTGCCATCATAAGTAATGGGATTTCCTGTTGTCCCGTTGGTCTTTACCATGATGCTGTTCGCGAGTATGTACGAAACCCCGCCTTTGAAATAAACCGTATCACCCGGGGCCAAAGATGTTGCCGCAGCGGTACCGGTGGCCACAGCATCTCCCGGACAATGTTTCCACGCAACCGTGGTGTTGGTTCCCTTGTTGGAATCCAAACCGCCCACATAATCTACATAATAGCTGGCGGCAAACGTAGTGCTCGCCGAAAGAAGCAACCCCACCATCATCGCCCCGTGAAAGATTTTAACTTTGGACAACATAATGCGTAGTTATTATAGCAGCTTATAAAACAACACTGGGCCTTGCAAAAGACCAGATCGTATGTACGGGAGCAATCAAGCAGCTTTTACGCCAAAGAATCTTTCACTGTCGCCGGAAATCTTGCTGTCCGGATAAATGCATGGATTAATTGCAGATTCCACAATCTCTTCATCCTATTGAACAATAAATGAGTGTATTTCCAAGGAATTCGACCACAAATATCCTTGCGCTTTGCAACCCGCACACCTCATTTCCGTGCGGAATGTCAGACAGCACTGCCTCGTTTTGATACCTTCGCTCAGCCCGCATCTTCTTAAGCCGGGCGCACTGACATACGCGGCGTCGTAGGCAACCTCCAGTAGATTTTCTCATACATCTGGAGATAAATCATCAGCAGTTTCCCCAGCCAGCGGTTGAGCGGCCTGGACTGACCTGATAATTGGAATGCCACTCCTCGGTGCTTCAGCACCCGCATACGCCTGTGCAAAAGATGTTTCGGCAGGAGTGGCCCCCATTGGGAGGAACTTTTTAAATCATTAAGGATCTGGAATGTCTGCAGACAGGCATCTACCTGGCTAACCCCCTGTGAAAGGCTGTTCTCCGCGCCTCCCTGCCATATCACCAGGGGCTCAGCGATATAACCCCAAGGCCCGCTGAGCGAAAGCCTCATCGCCATGTCATAATCCTCCATGATGCGCAAATCTTCCCGAAAATAACCAGTCCGTTCCAGCAGTTCGCGCCGGACTGCCACCACCTGGTTGAAGAACAAGAAGCGATCCATTAAAACCTGCGCAGGATTGGTCCAGACTCCCTCAGGGGATTCCGGTCGCAGGTCTGCCACATCGAATGAGTTGATGGTTTGTGTCGCGTAAACCATCCTTGCATTACAGACGCAACACTCCACTCCGAAACCTGCGGTCCGTTGCATGAGGTTCACCTGCCGGGCTGTTTTTTCCGGCAGCCAGGAATCATCTGAATCCAGGAATGAAACAATTTCACCTTTGGAGGCCTTGATGCCTGTGTTTCGGGCCACACTTGGCCCCTGGTTTCTCTGCCGTATCAGGCGCACTCTATCTCCGTAGCCGGCCACGACCGCTGCGGTATCGTCCGTGGATCCATCATCAACGACGATGACCTCCAACTCCTTCCAGGTCTGGCTTAATACACTCTCCAGCGTGCTACCGATCGTTCGGGCACGGTTGTAAGTGGGGATAATCGCGCTAACCAGCATAGATTGAGAACTCCGCCTCTTTAACTCGCCAACGACACGTGCAACACCTCATCCCCGCTTTCGACGAGCGGTGCCTCCATGTTTTCCTCGACCTCTGGAACTGCCTCGCTCAATTCTTCCCGGTTGGAAGCCAAAATATGCTCCGTAATGCTGGTGACCGCGGCCAGTTGCATGAACCAGATCGCGTAGGATTGATCAAAATATGTAATGCCAAACCAGTTCACAATGTGGGCGGCCACCATTACTCCCAGGCCCCACAGCAGAAATTCCGACTCCTCACCATCATTCTGGTAGCGGACCAGGGCCAGCGCCTTGCCCAGATTGCTGAAGGCGGTCGTGAGCAGATAAATAAAAAGCACGATCGCAGCCAGGCCGGCATTCAGTCCAAAAGAAACAAACTCGTTGGTGATATCTGCTCCGGTTGAAAGCGCATAAGGAAACCAATCACCGGTTTCAATAACGGGAAACCCCGCGAACCACCACTTGTCAATATGTTGATACGCCATGTCCAGCAGATATGAACGATGCCAGCCGTCCCCGCCCGTTAACTCACTCATCCGCGCCAACAGGTACCAGACCGGAGCCTTCATCACCAAGGCTGCGAGCACCACAAAAGCGACCATGCTCCTGCGCACCACGTACATCCGCGTACGCATCAGCCACAACACTGAACCAATCACTCCCGCCCCCGCCGCCCCCATCGGCCCGCCGGAATTGCACGCCCATACAATCAGGACGCAGCAGCCGATGCAAACGAGAGCAAGCTTGCGCTCCTCCCTTATCCTCGCCAGCCATATATACAACGGTAAAAAACTTGCCCCCACCGTCCCTAGCAGGTCAGGATTTCTGAAAGTTCCCACACACCGCAACCTCCCTCCACGCATCCAGTCATACATCCCGCCGCCGATAAACCTGAAAGGATTGTGCCCGGTTACTGATTCGAACAAAACCAATGCGGCAAAAGGCCCCAAAAGCACGATGAACGATCGCAAAAACCAGCGCAAATCCTCCATGTCATGAATCATTCCTCTAAAGGCAAAATAACATAAAAAGGCATCCACCGAATTGCCGATGATATAAGCCTGTCCTTCTGTGGCTCGCAAACAATACACCACCGCCGTGTACGTGAATAATATGATCAGCGCCCAATCTATTTTACTCAGTCTGCCAAGCGATAACTCCTTTCGCGAAACCACGCGGGCAAAGCCGGCCATTTCCATGAAACGAATGGCGAAGAGGTTCAGCCCGCCAATTTGCAACTGCTGCGTCTGCGTGAGAAACAGCACTCCTCCCATCATTCCCACCACTGCCCAGCGTCGCGAGCCGAACAACACCACCAACATGAACACCGTCAGAATAATTGCGCCAGCGGCATTCATCCAATCATACTTCCGAGGGTAATGCCTTCGCCGGTTCCTGAGCCGATACAGACCGTGAGCGCCAGAGCTTCTTTAGCTTCTGTTCGACTCCCAGTTGCCGCACTGTCTTTCTTAAGACTTCCATTGGCCCTTGCGCGATTAATCTGACCAGGCTCAGCCAAATGCCGCGCAAGTTGGAGGCAAAAACGCATACCATCGTTTCATCAAACTGCGCGTCGCCAAACTTCTCCTTGTAAAATGCCGTGCCCGCTCCGAAGTCCAGCTGTTTGATACCCTCTCCACACAGTTCGGAAATCACCCGTAAAAACAATACTGTCCCCACCTCATATTTTCGGAGGATCGGATCATATCCGGTATAATCCAGATAAACCGTCCCGCCATAAACGGTGCAGATCCAAAATGCAACCGGTTCTTCCTTCAAATACAATATGTAACCGCGATGCCATCCCTTTTTCGCTTCCAACTCCAGGCGCTTCCGATGTTCTTCAGTCTCGCGAAACCCAACGCCCAATCCCCACTGATAGGTTTTCCGCGCCACCACCAGCACGTCCTGAAACAATTTATCCATCTGCTCCAGAGTGGAAAAACTCGCATACCGCACCCCGCCGGGGAAATCCTTCTCCAACATGCGCATCGTCCGCTTTGCCCAATACCGGTGTTTCTTGCTCATTTTTGTCTCGAGCAATTCGTCCAGGGAGGATGGCAGGCTCATGGTCCAATGATGGTTCACTCGTGCCAAATAATCGCGACACAAGAGGTTTGGCTTGCTTTTAAGCAGCTCGTGCAACTCGGATTCCCAACGGATTCCGTCCCAAACCAAAAGATCGGCTTTTTCTTCCTTCAATGAATTCAGCATCTGGCCGATGGCAAACTCCGCCACACCCGGGTCTGTCCGCCCCATAAAACCATCATAAAATACAGCCAGCCGGCAGACGTCATGGCGCCACAAAACCTTGTAACCTGCCTTGACCTCCAGATGTCCCTTCTCGATCCGCGCTGCCACCAGTGAAATTGGCTTCCCATCTTCGTAGATGATAATTACATGGGGCCGCAGAATTTCCGAACGCATTCGGATGATGAACTGGACAAAATCAATGTCCGCTTCCGGGGTTCGTTGAAATGCCGACCAGATCGGACGCGCCCCCTCGATTTCTTCGAAAGTACGCAGGACCTTGATGGTCATGACAGGATGTTCAGGCATAGGTGGTATGATTCGATTTCTGACTGAACAAGATTACCGGCTCGCTATCACTTCGCGATAAGTTTGCAGCAACTTCACACCCGCCGCTTTCCAGGTGACTTCGGGGGCGTTGCTTAGGCATGCCGCTCTCAGCTTCTCAAGCAACCTGCGATCCTCGTGCAACTGGGTGATCTGCTTCGTAAGCACTCCCACATCCGCCACCGGATGCACCATGCCATTTTCCATGTGCTTGCAAATATCAGTGCAGGCATCGGAAATCAGCGGCACGCAACCGCTGCCAATCGCTTCCGCCACCACCAGCCCAAATCCTTCCTCGATACTTGGCAAAACCAAAATATCACTTTTCCGCATCAACTCCGGCACATCATTGCGATGCCCCAGAACTTTTATGCTCGGATGATTCAACAACGGAGCCAGCTTTTCCCGGTAAGCCGGCAGAAAGTCGCCGGCGATGAGAAACGTCCCATCGCGCGATGCCGGCGATTTCAACCACGCTTCCAACGCGAAGTGCAATCCCTTCCGCACCGCACAAACCCCCACGGAAATCATCGTCAAGCCACGCTTCGGATCGCGCGGCTGATTATCCGGATAAAATCGCTTCTCATCGTAACCGTAAATGTGCCGCACCAAACTGTCGCGGGAAAATCCCTGGTCAACAAAGGTCTTCACCACGAAGTCCGAGGGGCATAACAGGCGATATGCAAGCCGGTATTCCTCTTCTTCCCTTCGCAACGTATCAGCGTTATAGGCATGCTCATGATCCGGAGGCAGGGGAACTCCAATGCGCTCGCATTCCTTTTGCACCACCTCATACGCAAATCTGGTATGCGCATTAGGCCTTTCCAAAACTGTCGGAATTCCGAGTTTTGCGGCAGTGATGAGCGTCTGACGCGCACCCAGAGACCACGTGTGAACAATATCCACCTGTCCGGCCATTTTTTTCAACCGGTGCGCGACAATCCGGTCATGCCAGGCACAAGCCCGCTTCGTGCCAAAATATTTGTACGAGATTCGCAACTTCCCCCAGGCCAGCGTCGGTTCGACGCGCACAGTTGCGGAAAGGGGTCGATGCAACACCCCGGGAAAAGTCATCACAGAAGCTCCTGCTGCCGCAAGGCCTTCCACTTGTTCCCATGCAGTGTAACAGATTCTGCCCGCACCAATCTTCAGTGGGAAGCTGTACAGCACCCGCACCTGTTTACCTTTAAAATCCATCATTCACCTTGCCAAAATTCACTTTGCCCCATCCAAAAACTCCCGATGCCACAACTCCAGCACCAACAGCGAAAAAACTTCCTTCGAAAACTTTCCGTGCCGCGCGTTCGCCTCCAACAACCGCTGCACCTCACTTTTCCGAAAATAACCCCGCCCCAGCGCCCGCTCCGAAAGCAAAACACCCTCAATCTGCCCCTTCAACTCATACCGCATCCACAACTCATACGGCACCGGAAAACCCGCCTTCTTACGGTGAATCACCTCCGCTGGAAGAATCCCCGCAAAAGCCTGCTTTAACACCCGCTTCGTCTCTTTTCCCTTCACCTTCAACTCCGGCGCCAGCGACGCCGCAAACTCCAGCACCATGTGATCCAGCAGCGGCACCCGCAACTCCAGCGAATTCGCCATCGTAATCTTATCCGCCTTCACCAGCAAATCATCCGGCAGCCATGTCATCGAGTCCACATACAACATCTGATTCAACCACGGCTCCTCCTTCACCCGCTCCAACAACTCCCCAACCAACCCCTCGGCCGACACCCCTGCCGTCCCCGCCGAAAACTCATCCGTAAAAAAATTCTCTCCCTCACAGTTAAAAAACGAAGTCGGCCCCGCCGTCCGGCTGAAATACTGCGACCCCAACGGCCGCCCCAACGCCGAGCCATAACGCACCAACCGCTTCTCCTTCAGCAATTTTCCGGCCAATGAGGCCCCCGCTCCCATCGGTCGCGCCAAAACACCCGCCGCCCTCCCGATCCCCTGCAACTGCATCATGTTTGGATAATTCGGATAACCCCCAAACGCCTCATCCCCTCCCTCACCCGAAAGCAACACCTTCACATGCCCCCGCGCCAGCTTCGAAACATAATACAACGCCACTGCCGGCGGCTCACACACCGGCTCCTCCATATGCCGTACATACGCCGGCAGAAAATTCGAAAAATCCTCTGCCGAAATCGTCACCTCATGATGCTCCGTCCCAAATCGCTCCGCTGACAACCTCGCAAACGGCCGCTCATCCACCACGCCGCCCCCATTGAACCCGACCGTAAACGTCCGCACTTTCTTATCCGTATTCCCCGTCGCCATGCTCAGGATCGCCGAAGAATCCACCCCTCCACTCAGCAACACCCCCACCGGCACATCCGAAATCATGTGGCCCCGCACCGTCTCATTCAACAACCCCTGCAACTCCTCCACCGCCTCCTCCATCGAGCGCTCCCACCGCTCCCGCGTAAACTTCAAATCCCAATACCGCCGCCCTTGCACCTTCCCCCCTTCCACCGTCAAACAATGCCCCGGCAACAACTTCACAATCCCCTTCAACAACGTCTCCGCCCCCGGCACATAATTGAACGACAAAAACCGCCGAATCGCCCCCCGATTGACCTCCCGCTTAATCCCTCCATCCGCAATAATCGCCTTCAACTCCGACCCGAAATAAAATCCCTCCTTCGTCACCGCATAATACAACGGCTTGATCCCGACCCGATCCCGCGCCACGAACAACCGCCCCCTCACCGCATCCCAGATCGCAAACGCAAACATCCCCCGCAACTCCCGCACACAATCCTCCCCCAACTCCTCATACAAATGGAGGATCACCTCGGTGTCACAATGCGACTTGAACTTGTGCCCTTGCGCCACTAACCGCTTCCGCAATTCCTGGAAATTATAAATCTCCCCGTTAAAAACGATCCACACCTTCCCATCCTCATTGCACATCGGCTGCGCACCACTGCTCAAATCGATGATCGACAACCGCCGATGCCCCAACCCCACATACCCATCCAGGTGAATCCCCTCCGCATCCGGCCCCCGATGCGCAATCGCATCCAGCATCCGCTGAATGTCCGATTGCCGAACACTCCTCGACCTGTCCAGAAACAATTTGCCTGCAATGCCGCACATACCGTCTTAATACCAGGGATGATGACTCCTCACTTCCCCGCCCAGATGCTGCTCTTCAACATCAACCGCCGCATCTGCTCCCGCCTCAAATACCGAACCACATCCGGCTCTCGCGAGCACGGCAACCGCCGCACATATCCCATTACAAAACCATAAAGCAACCCCGCCGAAACAATCACATACGGCCGCTCCCATAAACGCAGTGCACATTTGCAAAGCATGAACAATGGATGATAACCCACCACATAATTTGCCCGCCCATTCTTCACCCAGTTCTTCCACGTTCCATCCGCGCCGCCCGTTTCCCGATGATGCATGATTGGCACGTCCCTGAAAGTATACGTCCGCCAACCCAGCATGTTTGCCTTCACCTCGTCCAGCGTATCCCAACCCGTCTCGCGCAACACTCCCCCAATCGCCTCCCAGCACGCCCGACGATATATTTTTGTCGCCCCACGAACATGGAACGCCGGGTCCCCCTTCGCTTCCTCCTGCACGCCCTCCGGCGTGTTCACACAAATCATCCCGCCCCCAACCCCCAGGCGCTCATCCTGCTTGAACCGGGCAAAGCACTTCTCGAAATAATCCGTCGCGAACGACAAATCCCCATCGAGCTTGATCAAATAATCCCAGGCTTCGCCTTTGATCAGTTCATAACCATCATAAAATGCCTCAATCACGCCCGCCCCGGACTTACGGAAACCGCGATCCTTCCGGTGCACCACTTTGATCCAGTCGTGCTCCCGCGCCGCCTCATCGGCAATCACTCCCGTCCGGTCCGTGGAACCATCGTTGATGATCACCCATTTTACAGGACGAATGCTTTGCCGGGCCACGGATTCAACCGTGTCCCGCAAATTGGCTTCTTCATTCCGGACCGGTGTTATGATGAGGTAACGAGGGGATTCCATTAAAGTGAATGGTTGTCAGGTTCGGCAAATCTTAGTTCTTGGTGGCTCGTTGACCTCGGCCAATGACGCATTTCACCCCTTTTATGGCATCCTGCGGCAGTGCCATCCAGTCATAGGCTCCATCCATTTTTGCTACAAACAAGGAGGTATCATCCGCTGAATTGACCGGCAACCGTTTCAATGTGAAAGGATCGTCCCTCCGCCCGACACGGCCAATCCGTGTCGTGACCGATTGCGCATACCCCGCCTCCTTTAACAAGCCCACAAATTCTCCCACGAATCCCCGGTCCGCGCTCGGAAACGCATACGGATACGCAAAGGAACCAATCGGCTCTCCCAACTCAGCCTCAATCACGCTTTTGGATTGCTCGATTTCCGCACGGATCTTTTTGAAATCAAGCTGGTAAAGTATCGGGTGATTGACAGTGTGGGAGCCAAACTCAATTCCAGCTTTCCGCATCTCCCGCACTTCATTCCAGGTCATGCATTCACGATCCTTGAAACGCCGCACCTCATTTCCAATGTAGGCAGTCGGCAGGAACATCGTGGCTCCAAATCCATATTTCTTCAAAACTGGAAATGCCTCGGTATGAAAATCGCGAAATCCGTCATCAAAGGTAATCACGACATTTTTGCCATCGGCACGCTTCCCATCCCGCGTTCTCTTTAAACCCTCGGCCAGGCTTACCGCCTGATACCCCTCACTACTCAGCACAGCCATCTGCTCGGCAAATACTTTCGGGCTCGTGCATGTCTTATAATAATCAGAAGTGCCGCTCTCAACATCCGTTGAGATGCTATGATACATGAGTATCGGCAGGCGTTCCTTGTTTCCTCCCAGCCCGATGCAGCCAAAGGGACGGGCCAGTGACAGGGTGAGCAATCGATCAAATCGTACTGCGGGCATGTTCAACGGGGTTGTATGACCTCCATGACTCAACCATGGGGGTTGGCACAAAGGGAATCCACCAGCTTAAGATATTCGGTTTTGGCAATTTCCCAGCTATGCCTGGCCGCATAGGCTGAGGCAGCGGCAGCCATTTGCTGGCGCAGACCTTGATTTTGCAACACTTCCACGAGGGCCTTCGCCAGCGCGTTCGAATTTCCAGATTCGAAAAACTTCACGACGGCATCATCAAAATAATACCGGTCAATCTTGGTGGCTGATATCACCACCGGCACTCCCACGGACATGAATTCCATGATCTTCGTGCTGTAGGCTTCATTCCCAAAGGAATCCGCACGCTTCGGCACGACCCCGACATCAGCCGCCGACATGACCTCGGCTATTTTTAACACAGGCAGCGGTTTGAAGAAACGCACCTTTTCTTCCAGACCCAGGCTCCGGGATAATTCCTGCAGTTCAGCCTGCATGTTTCCATCTCCGTAAATGTGAAATTCAGCCTCCGGAATCTGCTTCAAAACCTCAGGCATCGCCCGGATGGCAATGTCCAACCCCTGATGCCATTGCAGGCCCCCGGGGAATAAAATGATGCGCTTATGATCATGCCTGGAACGTACTCTGGGATAAAAAACCTTCTGGTTTACATGATTGATAAACACCCGGCACTTTTCCTCCGGCACGGAGCGTGCAGTGATAAGTTTGTGCCAGATGTGATTGGAAATGATGACATGGTCGGCAAATGTCGCCGAGGCCCATTCGATCTTTTTTAGCATCTGCACATCCAGGCGGGTTGGCTTCACCTGAAACTTGTTCGAGTAAAACTCCGGCACAATATCATGTATATCCAAAATGATTTTGGCTCCGCTCACCTTCGGAAACCAGGCCGCGAAAACAAGAAAATCAGGCACATTGTGAACATGGATCAGATCATACCGTTTCTGGAAATGTTTGCGGGTCAAATAAAGCGATGACCCAAACCAGAACTTTATGAGCGGCAGTAAATATCCCGCCTTGTCTTTTTGATCCTTGCTGAACCGGTTTTGGATGCGATGCACACGCACTTTTCTGATCGTCTCCACATCAGCGGATGCCGGATCTCTCTTCAAGGAAAAGATGTCCACCTCATCCCCCCGGTCAGCCAGGGATTCCGCGTAGCGCATGATCCGGTTGTCATTCTCGTAAAATGAATGCGAGATCATGCAGATCCGCTTCGGCGGGCACGCGCTTTTCTGCCGCTCCTCAAGCACAGTGAATCTGGAACTGGAAGAACTTGGATTGCCCTGGCTTGCGGGCCCCGCCTTCTCTGGCCGATGGCTTTCTCCGACTTCTGGCTGCATGGACCGCGTCCATGTGGCTACCTCGTTGGGAAGTGCATTCCAGCTCACGCTGCCGTACTGTTCCCTGGCATATTCCAGGAAGTCCGCATACCACTTCGCTGGATACTCCGAGCTTTTTCGCTGCTCAGCATTGAAACTCAGATAATCAGGATGAACATTTAAAAGTGCCATTCCGCCCTTCTGCACAATCCAATCCAGTTTTCTTTTCCAGATATCAATCCCTTTTTCCCGCAAAATGATGAACAAGGTCGAATCCTGCGGCAAGGTATAAGGCAGTTCAACGTAGCTGCTTTTCCCTGGGCTGGTGACCACGAAGGGAAAGATCGTGTTTACACCGTCAGGCTGAGGTTCAAATGGATCGGTATCAAAGGTGGAGGCGTCATAAAGCACGTTTAAATCGTGAGCCCAATCCAACCTATGATGCATGAAGCCGGAACGAAATCCGGTTGCGCCCCATTCCTTCAGATAATGGTTGATCTGTTTCGCATTTTCGGCAAATTGCTCGCGGCTCGCATAAAGCTTGCCGTCATGGCGCAGATCGTGCACTCCGACTTCAAATCCATTGCGCGCCAAATCCTCCCTCAATTCTCGCGATGCGACATAATCCCCCTCAGGAATAAAATTGAGGGAAGAACGGAAGCCCAGTTGCTTCTCCAGCTCCATCAGATCCCGGCATTTCGCCAGTCCTCCGGGTCCCTCCACATCATGCGTAAGCACCAGGGCAAATTTCTTCCCATCCGGCCAGCCGCGCCATCCGGGAGGTTGCGCTCCTGCCGCTTCATTAATCGGCCAGAGGTGCTGATTGGCCACCCTCTTTCGGCGCGCGATCGCCCTGCGCAGTCCGATGCGCAGCCCCCAGGGCATATAAGGCTTTAAATCGTAATAAAGTCGGCTCGCCGCCATAAAATCACAATTATAACTGGAGAGGGAACCTGGCTGCTGAATGCAGAGTGGTGAAGGAAATTTTCCAAATGACAACCTCGCTTTAGTTTGAACCGGCACCGGGTTCGCACCCGCCATTCACCCCAGCACAAACTGGCAACTCACAACCAGCTGTTTCTTAACTCATCACCGGTTTATGTTAAAGTTCTGGCTGCAATCGCGCTGGGACATACGTCCGCGTCTTGTTCAGCACGGCCGCGACCTTGGCCTTGGATTCGGCCAGGAGCGCATTTGCCCGCTCAACCACTTCCCGATCCGTTTGTTCCGCCTCGATCACCATCAAGACAATATCCATATGCCCTGCCAGCCTGGGCGTTACGCTCGTTTGATTTACCGGAGGCATATCGAAAATAATATAATCGTAATCGCTTGCCTTCAGCTTTGGAACGAGGTTGCTGAATCTCTTCGGCAATATGTGCGGCAGTTTGCCATTACTGACTCCCTCCGTGACCACATAAAGATTTTCCTGCACCAGGGTGTTACTTTTGGTTTCCGCATCCAAAGCCTCGTCCAGACTGCACCCTGGTTTTCCTTTAAAGAATTGCTGCGCCGCGCCTTGTTCCTGGTTCATATCCACCAGCAGCACGTTCCCATCCCCGGTCTCTGAAAGACATGCCGCCAAACCCGCTGCGATGTCGCTCACCCCGGAACCCGCCCCCGTGCTGGTCACCGCGACCAGTTTCGGCGTGCGGGTCAGATTGATCACTTCAAAATGAACCACCAACCGATCGCGCAAGGCTTCATAATACGAATGCAACGCATGACTCGGCTCCCAGGGTGCGGGGTCTAATGGCTCTGCTTTTTCCAGCGCTCCGTTGCCATTCGTTTGGAGGACATTTTCCGCTCCGGCATTTAGCAATAATCTCCTGCTGCCGTTCAGCCGGGCCTGGTTTCGAAACCCCTTTCGGTTCGCATCCGGTATGGAAAGAAACAAACGCATTTTCAACCGCTTTTCCACATCCTTCGGTCGTTTGACAGATTGATCTAGAAATAATTCCATCAAAAACGCCCAACCCAAGCCTGCCACTATTCCGGAAACCCCTATCATGGCCACTTTCTTGGCACTTTTCGCACTGTCTTTGACCGGCGGGGACGGGGCTTGAATTTGGCTGATATTTGAAAGCTTTCCCTCTCCCAATTGTTCATTTATGCGCGCTTTCTCCAAGCTGGTTGCAAAGTATTGATAATTCGTCTCCTGGAGCTGCTTTCTTCGCTGTAGTTCGAGGATGGCTGGTTCCTTGTCCGCGAAACTGGCAGCCTCCGCTTTGACCCGTTCCAACTGCGAATTAAGCACTTTTATCTTTGCTCCCAATGCCGTGATCTGCGCGGATTGTGCAGCCAAAAGCAGGTTGTTGTTGTTGTTTTCTTTCGGTGCCCCTTCGTGGCTGATCACGGGGGTTGTCAGAAGTGAAGGATACTGCTCCTCCAGATCAGTTTTCAGCTTTGCAACCACAGCTGCTTGGTGGCGAACCTCTTTGAGCAACTCATTTTCATCGGTGTACTGCAACATCAGCTCACTTTCCTTCTTTGTTAAAGCATCCAAACGTGCCCAAATGCGCTTATAGTCTGCTGCCTTCTCCTTGGGAACTGGAGGCGCAGCTTTGACCTCCCTCACCTTGTTTGTTTCTACAACGGGCAAGAATGAAGACTGCGACAGTGCCGCCAGGGCAGCCTGGCGTTCCTCGAGTTCGGCTTCGGCATTTAACAGATCCTGTTGGATCTTTGAAATCTGCTGGGCATAGGAATTCTCGGCGTCCCCCAGGGAAATCACCCCGATTTTTGCCTTTTCCTTCCTCAATGCCTCCTCGGTATCATTCAGCCGGGAACGCAGTTGATCTGTCTCCTGTGTCAAGGAGTCGTATGAAAGTCCTCCCGAACGGTGAATCTCTCCATGCATTTTAAAATAAGCGCTGACCAGCTCCCGCAACACTGGTTGCACTATCTCGGGATCAGGATGTTGGAACATAATATGGATGACACTCGCTTTCGCCGCCGCTTCAACCATGAGATTTCCCCTCACTATCGCAGCCGCAACCGCACGATCCTTGCCTCCACCCATTTTTGCCAGAATTCTTTCAGCCCCGACATTATCCACCACCTTCTCCACCAAATCCAGGCTCCCCAGTATCTCAACTTCGGCATCTATGATCGAGTGACCGCCTGCGTCTGTTGGCTTGATTTGGGAATCACCTCCGATTGCACTGGCCGACCGTGTCTCCAAAACATATGGGATGAATAGCTTCGCCTCCGATACGTACAACGGGGGTTGGCTGAGATGGAATGCTGCCGCGGCGATCAGCCCCGCCGCCGCAAGGATGATGATTTTCCATTTGTGCCTGAACAGCACAAAGTAAACATCTCCCAATCCCATCCCGGCGGATGGCTCAACCTGTCGTCTTTCATTCATGTGTTTCCTGAAAGCTGCTCCGGTGCTCTGACTCCAAACTATTGTTCTGCACTCTCTTTAAGCCACGTGCTTGTAAAGCAGCGCCCCCGCCACTTTCGAGAGAAATCCTGGCATGCATCGAAACAGCGTATTATGCCACCCGAAAGCTTCGTCCTTGTCCTGGACAAACTTCTGTTTCCTCAAGTCGTACTTAATGTATTCCACCTGGTGTTCCTCGCATCCCCATCCCAGCTTGAACTTTCTTAGCCCCTCGTTGCCGATCGAAGTCCTGCCCATATGCAATGATTTGAAGCCATGTTGCAGGTGCCATTTTATCGCTTCCCACATCACCAGGTTGTTGCCGCGCAAATGTTGGAACGCCTCATCGGAAGCTCCATACTTGTATATACCCTTTTCATTGGCCTGAAAATAAACCCCCGCCGCGATCGGCTTTTGCCCATACATGGCCGTGACTACCTTCCCCATCTGTTTCGAAATAATCTCATCATATATATTCTCGAAAAACTTAAATGGCTGGGGCGGCAATCCATGCTTTCTCCGGGTTTTGCACAGCAGGGCATAAAACAAACGAACCGCCTCGAGCGAGTCGCTAACCTCCACTCGAATCCCATCCTTTCTTCCCTTTCGTATCGCCCGGCGCACGGAAGGATCCAGCGCGGCAAACATCAACTCTTCATCAGGCTTCAATTCCAGGATATGCCCGTAAAATGAAAGCGAAGCACAAGCTTCTGGCAACCACTCCCGGCCCCCTCGGCACTCAAGGTATTTCCAGTTTCGTTCTTTCCCAAATCGAACCGCCTCCCAAAACAAATGCCTCACTGATTCCGAATTCAAACCCAACGATGTGCAATCATCGGTGAAGGGCAGCGAGATTCCACGCCTTCCGGTAAGCCAGCTGTTCACCTCCATCACCGGCAGCATGGCTTCAGGAACCTTGCCTTCACCTTTGACAAAATACGTGGGAGTGAACGCATAAGTCTTTTGCAACACTCTCGCCCATGCCGCGCTGTGGAACAGGGAATAGGCCGGAAAGTGGCCCGCTTGATCCTCCCAGTTCTTGTTCCGAACCGGGTCAATGGTTTGCACCCGAAAATCCGCGGCTTGCTGCGTCGGGACGAATTCCGTGCTGTCGGCCTTCTGAAGAATCGCAGGGAGAGGATGTTCGATAAGTTTCAAACGTTTTAACCATGCCTAAGCCGTTTCCATGCGGTTCAGAAACTACAAACCACACGGCACCACCGTCGCAGCGGACTTCGATCAGGCCTTAAACCGGGTCCTCTTCGTAACGCAAGGGCGTTTTTACCGCTGCCCGCCAGCGGCCAGGGTTTTGACCACTCTCGCCGGATTACCCGCCACCACCGCGTTAGGCGGAACATCCTTGGTCACCACACTGCCCGCACCCACCATTGCATTCTCGCCAATCGTTATGCCGCAGAGCAAAGTCGCACCGGATCCTATGGATGCCCCCCGCTTCACCAGCGTGGGTACGCAGGACCAATCTGACTCGGTCTGCAACTGCCCGCCTGCATTCGTGGCCCGTGGATAACGATCGTTTGTAAAAGTGACGCTGTGCCCGATGAACACATCGTCCTCCAGGGTCACTCCTTCGCAAATGAAACTGTGACTGGAGATTTTACAACGATTCCCGATCCGGGCTCCCTTTTGTATCTCCACGAAAGTTCCAACTTTGACATCGTCCCCCAGTTCACATCCATAAAGGTTCGTGAATGCAAAAATCTTGACGTTTTTGCCCAACTTCACGTTGGACGCAATCTGCTGAAAGGTTTGCACCGGCGTACTCATGCCTTTTATGCCCTGATCTCTATCGCGATTTTTTAAGACGCTTGGCTACCTTGACGTTGCCAGTAATTTTGCCATTCGCATGGCCGTTGCCGTTGCCGTTGCCGTTACTTTTGCCATTCGCATGGCCATTGCCATTGGTGTGCCTGCCATTTCCGGAAGGCACTGCCGGCGTATTGGGGAATGATAATGCTATCCGCAGCTTGTTGCCTGTCGGCTTGAGGTCCACCGGCCCGCCACCTTGCTTTAAGGAAGCCGAGGATGCTTCCAATATGCGCACAAGTTCCAAACCCTGCTTGCCGCCGGATATCGGATCCCTGCCGTGCTTAATACAGTCAAGGAAATGCTGGCACTCCGTCTTTAACGGCTCCTCCTGCTTTAAGTACGGAACGTAGGCATCACCGTAATGGTATGCGTAATGAAATTCAGCAAAAGTATCGTAATGCGGTGGGCGATCAACCCGGGCATCAAATATCTTAATCTTCTCCAACGGGGCTACGTCATCATAAACAATCATCCGCTTGCTGCCCACGATCGTCATCTCCCTGATCTTTCTCGGATCAAGCCAGCTACTGTGGATGATGGCCGTGCGCTGTTTATGAAAGCTCAGGCACATGGTGGTAACGTCCTCAATTCCAGGTGTGATATGGGCGCTCCCACGACAATTCACCGTGTGAGGTTGCTCCCCTATGATCGAGAGAATGATCGAAATATCGTGCGGAGCCAAATCCCAGGCAACATTGATATCTTTTTGGAAAAGCCCCAAATTTAAACGGCGCGCGCAAATGTATCGTATTTCCCCGATGTCTCCGGAATCGACGATTTCCTTGATCTTTCTTACGGCCGGCGAATAAAGGAATGTGTGCCCGGTCATCAGCACCAACCCTTTTTTCTGAGCTATATCAATCAGCTCTTCACATTCTGCTGATGACATGGCCATTGGCTTTTCTATGAAGGTATGTTTCCCCGCCAGCAGGCTGGCTTTGGCCATGGGATAGTGCAATCGGACTGCGGTGGCGATAATTACCGCATCCAGGCCGCCTTCGGTGAGCATGCGGTTAAAGTCCGTTTCGCATTCCGCCTCGGGATATAACGCTTTAAGATGCGACAGTCGTGCCGTGTTCATGTCGCACATTAGTTTCAGGCTGCAATCCGAAAGGACTCTGAAATTACGCACCAGATTTGGACCCCAATAGCCCAATCCAACAACGCCAACTTTTATTTGCTTTGTCATGGTTTTTTCTGAGTTCTGGAACTTCTACGGCGCAGGAAAGAACAGGTTACTTTGCATCTGCGCTCACCCTGCCATTCAGCGGCTCTCTTTGAGAGCTCTGCAGCTGGGTGCCGGCTCGCGAGAGTTCCTTTCGCGATCTGCGGGTTTCCAGCATCTGCACAATAATCGCAGGGACCGTCTTCAAAATGATTTTGAGATACAATCCGGGAGTTTTGTTTCTCGAATAGGCGATATCCAGCCGGATCATCTCATCAAAGGTGGTTTTGTTTTTTCCACTCACCTGCCATAACCCGGTAAGCCCCGGCAGCGTGTTGAACCGCTCCTTCTGCCACAACTCATAGTTTTCATACTCATAACGCACACATGGCCGCGGCCCAACCAGGCTCATTTCACCTTGCAACACGTTGAACAGTTGTGGCAGCTCATCCAGGCCGGAGGCGCGCAGAATGACTCCAAAGGGTATGATTCGGGGATCTCCCTTCATGTCCATCTTTACCATCGGAACATCCGCTTTCATTAACTGCTTCAGATGTCCTTGGTGTGTTTTGGTGTCGTTGCCCGCCACCATGGTTCGAAATTTCAAGCACATGAACCCCTTGCCCAGGTATCCTATGCGCTCCTGTCGGAACAAGATCGGCCCCCGGGAGCTGATCCGGATTAAAATGGCTATCACCAGCATTACCGGCAAAACCAATGGCAACACCAGCAGAATTAACGTGACATCCCAGGCCCGCAGCCATGGCGGCACCGGGGGAGAGGTTGAGTACACAGGCGCTTCATGCCAGGTGCCATTCCGCACCTGGTTTGTATTCGCAATCCGAGAAGCCATAGTTTTAGAGTCAGTGATCGCAATCACTGATTAATTCTTTACAAAAATTAACATCGCTACAGTTAGGTTCTTTAAACATCTGATTAATGAGACCTCTTGCACTGCCTTGACTTGGGCCGAACCACTAAACAACGATTTCCCCTGCCCTTTTCTTCAAAAAATTACTTTGTTTTTCCAATTGGATTCCACCAACCAGCAATCCAGCCATCACAGAAGACTTTTCCAATGCCACTGAGTTCCTATCCACTTCTACGGGCGTGGGTCGACCCAGAAAATCAAGCAGGACGCGTACCCGTTGCTTCGCTGGCAAAAACTCCAGCACGGAAGCTCTCATTCCAAGGAAGGCTTGTTCCGCCAGGATCACTAAGGCCCAACGCTAAGTCTTTGATCGACAATAGCTTCTCGCATCTCTTTGAAATGCTCTTGCAGCTCAACTACCACACTATCGGAGATATGCGGAATCCTGTTTGCAAAATGGACAATGGTACTTATCCCATTCGCATATCTGATATCGTTCAACTTCTCCTCGATCACGCATCGAACAAAAATGTAACAAGGAAAGAGGGGCTCGGAAACTCGAATTACTCCTCGGCGAGTCGCCTTTTCCACCCTTAAACGGGGATTGAAAACCTCCACGTTGGCATGCCGCAGCAAATTCGCCGCCGCAATGTGCTCGTGCTTCGGCTTTGTCCGCGCACAATACCAGGCGGGAGAATTCATCGGCATTGAAATCGTTTGGGCGACCACGGGAAAAGTTGTTTAATGGGTTTCGGTTGGCTGATTTTCGTTAAACGACTATGCTCCATTGGCCATGGCTCACTAGAGCTAGGAGTCGAGCATTTAATCTACATTTACATCTCGAGGCAACATTTTTTCTGTGACTTTTCTGTGAACTAATTTCAGGCTCCAAACAAATCCTATCTGGCATCCCACAAAGCCTCTAACCCAACCAAATTCTTCAAAACTCCAAAAAACAAACACGACCTATGCAATTCCGACACTTTACAACTGGTCAAGTCAGTGCACTTTCTACTCATGTGCAGCAACCACTCAATAATGGCTCCCGCCCCCGAATTTCGCGGCCGTTTGACAGTGCTGGACCAGATTTAAACAAGGCTCCGCACTTGTTGGCGAGAATGCTTTCTCTCAACTTTTCTCTCTGGCACCGTACGTCTCCGCAAATGAATACTTCCGATACCCTATTTTTTCCGACAGCCCGCACCAAACCTGCCCAGGCAGGAGATGCCGCCTCTCCCCAGCCCGGCAACTGTCACCATCTCTAAAACCCAAAAACACGCGGCTGCTACCACGCCAAATGTCCCTCGGACATTTTTCTCTTCTAAACAGTTAACTCCCCCTCACCAAGTCCTTCGTCGCAGTTGTCTTGTTTTTTTAAGCTCCACGAGACAACTCGCAATTGTTTCAATTACACACTTTTAGCCCTTGCTACAATCTTCTTTTTGATGAATTTGTATGCTCAAATTGCCAGTCTCTCATCGGTATTTGCGATTCTGTCCCGCACCACGGTGAGTGGATTTTCTGGAAATCTCAACCGCAAGCAGCATGCCAAAGCGTATTTCCCATTAGATTTACGAATAATTCGATTCCTTAATGCTCCAACAGGACAACTCTGCAACCCCTCGTCTCGTTTGTAGGCATCGGATCTCACTCGAGGAGCGCATCCTACTGAAAATCCACTTAAGGTGCCATACCACTAAAGTTGCCAGTCCGTATCTACCCGGATCGGAAATCAGCAGGCCTGCGTACCTTCGAGTGGATCGAAGTCTTTTACGACCGAACCAGGCTCCACAGCTCGCTCGGTTACCAATCACCTGTGGACTGTGAAAACCAACTAAACTAACCATCAACATGAATCTCGCTTGCGTGTCCACGAAATCGGGGACCTCATGTTCGTCTCAATTCATTGTTGTCATCCATTCTTCCGGCTTCCACTCGGGCCACAATGTGGCGATCTGGAAGCGGTTCAGTGGACGCATGAGTCACGTTTAACAGGAGGCATAAATTTTAGGCTAAAAGTTAACCCTTGTCAGAGCCTTGTTGCGACTTTTGAGTCCTCGCCCTCATTTCCGAATTCAATTATGGAACACATGCTGCCAATCAACGACTCCCCTTTGATACCTGCAGTGATGACCCGCATGGTGGGATGGCGGATGCTATAGGGACATGGTGCACAGTCCAATGTGTGCAGTATTTTGGAAAGGCATGTGGCTTGCGAATTAAACCACTTTTGGAAAGTGACGAAGGAGCAAAGCTGAAGAAGGCGCTACCTACACTGATCCTTTAAAAATTACCGATAGCCAAGAAACGACTGGAAACGGGTGGGAACTATTTCAATTTCCTGGGCTGGCCTGATTTTACGACGCGGAAACCGACGTTATCCCCAAAGAAAACCGACGACAATTAGCCCCAACTCAAGAGTGAAGAGCCTCATCGCGGCTTGAAATCTTGATTGTGCAATATATTACCAGAGGGAAGGCCAGGATTTTGCACCATTAGACTTCACGCCGACATGAAAACCACTTTCATCTTGATAGCCAACCGGCACTTTCGCTTCCAACGCAGAACGCAGTTTCCGGAGAATGATAGCAAGCGGTAACATCAGGATAACAGTTAAGTATATCGGTGTTTTTTGCATACAGTATCCCTAGCATCTGCAATGCCAAGCTAAAAAGAGGCCAATTTCATGTATTTTCATTAAAAAATGTCTCGTTTCAGTACAAACACACTCTTTTTGCCATCTAAATTTTGGACACTCCCCCTTGCATTTTGCAGCTGGGCAATGTTCATTCTGCAATTCCCCCTGTTTTACCCAGATGCTCCTGGACCACTCCACTGATCCAAAACCAACCGGGCCCCTTGACAGATTGCCTGCCTGGAAACGACATCTGCGCAAGGCTTGACCAACCTGCCCTGCGGCCCAATAACCGTACGCTAACGAAGAGAACCATGATCTGAAAGCCGAAAAATCCGGTGCAACGTGGAAATTCGAACCCTTCCCTTTTATATTACCAACCTTTCTCTCCATCTTGCGTCCATCAATGGAGAACCAGTTTGTAAAAGCGATGCTGGTAAATTAATGAGTTCGTGAAATGTAAAAAGGAATTTGTGGTGGCCACCGGAGATTTGTAAACGTTCGTCCACGAGTTCATGTTCTCCGAAGCGTAAATTTCATAGTAATGCCCTGAGGCTGCCGGAAATGAAATAATCGTAGAGGTGGCAGACGGTTTTGCTTTGGGAGCGATAAAAAGGCGTCCCGGCGCTATAAACGAAATTTCATTTGAAGGAGTGCTTTCCACATTTTGCTTATTATAGGCTGTCACAACAAAGTAGTTTGTAAGACCATCAGTCAGGCCAGTCACTTTTACCGTCTTATTGGTTCCGGCAGATATCATTTGCTGATAATTACCGCTTTGGGTTCCATAATGAACGTTGTAGCCGACAACATTGGTATCCGGGCTCTTGTTCCATGCCAGCGTTACAGTCTGTGAAGCATGCAAACTGGGACAAGCAAGCATGCAGAAGACTGCCAGACGAAATCCTCGGCTCAGAACCCGATACATCTGCTGTGAACTGAATGATGTGAAAGTTTTCAGCATACCTGCGTCCAAGCAAATCGATTGCCAATGTTCCCATCGGCGTTTCATGCAGCTTTCCGTAGGGGATAAACAATAAGAATGAATCGAAAAACTAACGACAGACACTGCCGGAAAGAACTTATTAACCAGAAGCACCGTTAAAACTGCCGGCATAATGCAAGGTCAGAGGCAATCTACCAGATCCGTTCCCGCCTTCACCTGACTTTCTTGGCCTAAATATATACAACATTCCTCTTCAGAATTGGACACCAACACACACGTTTGAATTATCAAAACTAAACTTGTGCGGTAAATCTAAACTGAAAAAAAACCCTGCAATCACGCGCCTTTGGTTAACGAAGCATAAGCTAAAATAATTTACACGACAATCACATAAATTAGAAAATGTTATGGACGTACCGCGTCTCCCGGTCACAGCGTTCTTCGAATAATTTGGGAGTATACTTCGCTTTGCTAGAAACCTTCATCCACGGCCGTCGAGCCGCTGGTCATAATAACTTACCAGCAAACAAATCTGGTGCCTGAACAAAACTGATTCTATTATCGTCCACGATTCCAATACCGTGTTTGAGTATCATGAGTTATCAAAAGCCTTTCCGACCACATTTGCAAATTGCAACACTCCTGGCTGTGCTGTTGCTCCTGCCGGCCATTGCCGGGATCACCCAGGCCGCCCCAGGATTCATCGAGAAAATCGATCTATTCAAAGCCGGTGAAGAAGGACACGCCCTCTACCGCATTCCCGGAATCGTGGTCACCACCAACGGCACGCTGCTGGCCTATTGCGAAGCGCGCAAGAACAGCAACAGTGACTGGGCTGAGAGCGAAACCTTCCTGCGTCGCAGCACTGACGGAGGCAAAACCTGGGAACCGCCCCGCCAGATTGCCCATTTTGGTCCAAGATTGCCCCGCAGCCCGGTTGCCATCCGCCGGAAAGCAGGCAATGACACGGACCAGACTGTAAATAATCCAGTGGCAATCGTGGATCGTCAGACGGGTACAGTGCATTTTCTTTACTGCGTCAATTATCAAAAGTGCTTCTACCTGCGGAGCGATGACGATGGCGTGACTTTCTCCAAGCCGGCCGATATCAGCGCCGCGTTTGAAAGCTTCCGCCCTGCCTATGATTGCAACGTCATCGCCACCGGCCCAGGACACGGCATCCAACTGAGCAATGGCCGCCTGGTCGTTCCAGTTTGGATATCGACCGGTGCCAAAGGTCATGGCCCCTCGGTCGCAACCACCATTTATAGCGACGACCATGGCCGGACCTGGCAGCACGGAGAAATCGCCGCCCCGAACACCGCGGACTGGGTCGAACCGAATGAGACCATCGCCATGGAGCTTGCAGATGGGGGCGTGATGCTGAATATCCGTAGCGCATCCAAGCCAAATCGCCGGCTGGTGACTACCAGTCCCGACGGAGCAACGCATTGGACCAAGCCACACTTTGACGATGCTTTGGTGGAACCAGTCTGCATGGCCAGTCTCATCCGCCTCTCCACAATGCCAGCGAACAAAACGAACCGGGTCTTGTTCTCCAATCCTGAAAATCTCTCCAGCGCCAAAGGAAATGAGCAGCCGGGAGCACATCGCGACCGCAGGAATCTCACCATTAAGTTGAGCTACGACGAAGCCAGGAGTTGGCCGGTGCACCAAACCCTGGAAGAGGGGCCAAGCGCCTATTCGGACATGGCCGTGCTTCCCGATGGCACCATCCTTTGCTTCTACGAGCGCCAAAAGCTGCTCACGGTAGCCCGGTTCAATCTCGAATGGCTCACCGGGGGCAAGGACTCGTGGTCCAAATGAATGATTTCAAGTTCGTTGCAACTGGCGGTAAACTGAAGCACATTTTACGTCTCATGTGAAAAGCCAGTGCACCCATAGGTTTATTCGAAAAGCGCTCGCTCCATTCATGCTGGGAATTTACATGTTAATTACCCAAACGGGTTGTCAAACCACCGGCTCGCATCCTAATGCCATGCCTCTTCATTGGACCAAACTTCCGCCCGTCCCTGACCGGGAAGGTTTTGCTGGCGGCTTTGCCGGGGTGAGCAATGATGCACTCATATTTGCCGGCGGCGCCAATATCAAAGGGGACAAATGGGGAAGCAGCTTTGATAAGGTTTGGTACGACTCGGTCTTTGTATTGGAGCAACCCGATGGTCCGTGGCAAACCGGCTTCAAGCTGCCTCATCCACTCGGCTACGGTGTCTCCGTTACGACGGAGAATGGCATTGTGTGCATCGGAGGCAGTGATGCGAATCGCCATTACCCGGATGTGTTTCGCCTCGTTTGGCATCAAGGGAAGCTCGAGTGCATTCCCATGCCAGCCCTGCCGAAGCCCTGCGCCAATTTCTGCGGCACAATTATTGACCACACAATCTATGTGGCAGGCGGCACGGAAACGCCTACCGCAACGGAAGCCTTGAAGACCTTCTGGAAGCTGGACCTGTCTGCGAAAAAACCGCACTGGGAGGAGTTGGAACCGTGGCCCGGACCGGCGCGCATGCTTGCCGTTGCCGGTGCATCCGGAGGATCTTTTTATTTGTTCAGCGGCGCGCATTTGAAAGCAGGACCAACCGGCAAACCAGTACGGGAATATTTACAGGATGCGTATCGCTTTACTCCCGGCAAGGGATGGCAACGTCTGACTGATCTCCCTCACCCCGTTGTTGCCGCGCCTTCGCCAGCCATCGGCACTGATCATCTGCTTGTTCTTTCAGGTGATGATGGAACGAAAGTCGATTTTCAGCCGCTAACGGAACATCCCGGTTTCTCGCGCGAGGTGTTGGCGTTTGATATTAAAAATGGCACTTGGTCTATCCCGGGCGAGGTGCCTTTCTCACGGGCGACCGCACCGGCGGTGCAGTGGCGTGGCCATATCGTCGTGCTAAACGGCGAGCTTCGTCCTCGCGAACGCACGCCGGAAGTGTGGTGGACGAATATTTCCCGCACTGACAAAGACGTAAAATGAACAGGCAAGCCCAAGCGCCAGGAATTTCAGCCGTAACCAGGCGTGCCTGGTTGGTAGTCGGCTTGCTCTGGGTGGTCGCGCTCCTGAATTACCTGGATCGCTTGATGATCACGACCATGCGTGACCCGATCAAGGCGGCGATTCCAATGACGGATGCGCAGTTCGGATTGTTGACTTCTGTGTTCCTATGGGTTTACGGACTGCTAAGTCCCTTCGGTGGGTTCCTGGCAGACCGATTCAGCCGCAGCAAGGTCATTTTGGGCAGCCTGTTCGTCTGGTCGTTGCTCACCTGGGTTACCGGTTACGTGAAGACCTTCGAACACTTGCTGCTGGCCCGGGCGCTGATGGGAATAAGCGAGGCTTGTTACATTCCCGCAGCCCTGGCTCTCATCTGCGACTACCATCGCGGTTCAACTCGTTCGTTGGCGACCGGCTTACACATGAGTGGAGTCTATGCCGGTGCGGCGTTGGGTGGTGTGGGAGGATACCTGGCAAAATATTATGGGTGGCGCGCAGGCTTCGGCATCTTTGGTGCCTTCGGCGTGGCTTATGCGATCTTGCTGGCGTTTTATTTGCGGGATGTGCCCCGGTTGGACACGGCCAGTCAGGAGAGCTCTACCACATCCGCCAAGCCTCTGGGTATTCCTGCGATCTTGCTCGGTCTTTTCGGTGTTTTTTCCTTCTGGATTCTCTTTGCTCTGAACGCTCTCGTCGGCTCAGCCAACTGGTCGATCAACGGATGGCTCCCCACGTATCTCAAGGAACACTTTCATTTGGGTCTGGGTGCGGCAGGCTTGTCGGCCACCGGGTATATTCAAACAGCCTCCTTCCTGGGAGTGCTCCTGGGCGGCGCCTGGGCGGACAAATGGAGTCGCACCAACCCGCGTGCACGCACACTCGTTCCGGCCATCGGCTATTGTATTGCTGGTCCATGCCTATTTCTGAGCGCAGTGACGGATACTTTGCCAATGGCTATCGCCGGACTGGTGGTCTTCGGATTAGGACGCGGCTTTTTTGACGCCAATCACATGCCCATTTTGCGTCAACTGGTGAATGAGCGATACAGCGCCACAGGCTATGGTCTGCTGAATCTGGTCAGTTGTGTGGCCGGAGGCATCATGATCTACGCCAGCGGACGGATGAAGGATGCGCATGTGGATCTAAGTCTGATCTTTCAAATCTCCGCCGCAGGTTTGTTCGTCGTCGGGTTGTTGCTGTTGGCCATAAAACCAAGGCCAGCACGCATTGCCGAAACCAGAGAGGATTCCTGCCCCCAGGTCGAAGCCCGCCGCAGTTAGTAGTAATTGCAGGTCACTTCAAATTGCTCCCGGCGAGTGTGCCTGCATTTAACGAATCGACCTCACTTTTTATCTCCCTTCCAAAATTCTTTGCTGTATTGACGCCACCGCAGGGATAGACTTGGTTTATCCGATGTCACTTTTAGTACCAAAGCGCGTTTCGCTCTCCAGTCAGGTGGCTGACATTCTCCGCGACGGAATGATGAGTGGAATCTGGACCGAATGGCTTCCGGGAGAAAGACTGCTTTGCGAACGATTGAAGGTCAGTCGTCCGACCTTGCGGGCAGCGCTTGAAAAGTTGGAGAAAGAAGGCTGGCTGCGCGTGGATAGCACTCGCTGCCGACGCATCCTGCGTCCTGCCCTGGCCGGCAAACAGGTCACCAACGTGGTAGGTCTGCTCACACCGCTGCCGCTGTATGCTGTTCCTCCGTTGACATTGTTTTGGATCGATGAATTGCGGGATCATCTTACCGAGGCGGGGTACCGTTTGGAGATTCATTACGGCGAACGGTTTTACCGGGAGAACCCCAAAAAATCATTGGCAGGACTAGTTCAACAGACTCGCGCTGCCGGTTGGGTGCTGTGGCTTTCCTCAGCACGCATGCAACGATGGTTTTCTGAGCAAAAGGTCCCCTGCCTGCTCATGGGGTCATCCCACCACGGCATTTCATTGCCCTCCCTTGATCTGGATCAACGCGCAGTCTGCCGCCATGCGGTGTCGCAATTTTATGCGCGCGGCCACCAACGTATTGCTTTCATTATTCATACCGGCGGTTTTGCCGGGGACCTGGAAAGTGTGGAAGGGGTTCATGAAGCGCACACCCAATTTGCTCCTGCTGCTCCTGCTCCGGAAATCGTCTGGCATGACAGTTCGCCTGAAGGGATTGTGCATCGATTGGATGCCTTGTTCGCAAGTTCGCGACCTCCCACTGCTTTTTTAGTGGCACGTTCGGCTGCTGCGTTAACGGTAGTTGGTTATTTGCTTAAGCGCGGGTTGCGCTTTCCCAAGGATGCACTGTTGATTTCGCGGGACCATGATCCGTTTTTGGAATACATGGTTCCAACCGTCGCCCGCTATGCCTTGAATCCTCGGCACTATGCCAAGGTGGCCTCCCGCATGGTAATCCAATTGGCATCGGGCATGCCACTGCTGCAAAAGGAAATTCGACTTACGCCGGAATTGGTCAAAGGCGAAACTTTCAGCTGACCGGCAGCCCAGCTTCGAGTAACTCATAAGCACGCGCAAATTCTTCTTCTGCTAAATATTGCCATTTGTCGTGCCTGCCCACTGGTAAGGTGAACTGACCAGCGTTTGCCGTTTGAATGACGGGAGGACCAGCCATAACTTGGAACCGCTCCACGAACCATGATGGCACAGGCGAAACCATCCAATCTGCGAATCGGCAGACGCGCGATGACTCGTCCTTTGAATTCAGTCGGGGAGTTACTGCCCACGAAAGGCAAACAAAAGTTATGAAACGGAATTACAGACTGACGGGTGGCATTCTCTGGATCTTAAGTTTCTTCCTCGCAGGAATGGTCCATGCACAGGTCATCGGCTACTGGCGCTTCGACGAACAAACACCCGGCAACACAGCAGACCTCACCGCCGGTGCCCTGCTCGATTCCAGCGGCAATGCGCGACCAGGCACGATGAGTGACGCCGGGGTGTTGTATGTGAGTGGAAACACGAATTATGCCGGGACCTCAGCCTTGCGCTTCACACTCGGCCCGGATCATGTGACAGTTCCTGACACGGGGATTGGCAACTTCAATTTTTCTTCATCGCAGAGCTTCACTCTGGAGGCGATGATTCGGACAACCAACATCGGTCAGGATGGGGTTGGCTGCATGGTGGCGAAACAGGGTGCTGTAGCTGGCGTATCCGGCGAATGGTGGTGGCGTATCAACGCCAACGGCACCCAGCAGTTTTTTATCAACGATACCACAACAAGCCGGAACGTCAGTGGCACCCGCAAGCTGAATGATGGTCAATGGCATCTCGTCACAGCCGAGTACGACGCAACTGCCCAGCAGGTGCGTGTATATGTGGATTACGCGCTGGATGGTGCGCCGGCGTCGGCCGTTTTGGGAAATATCATCGGCAACGACAAGGACCTGTGGATCGGAGCTTTTCAGGCCGGAAATCGACAATTCGATGGGGACATCGATTTTGTTCGCATTTCCACGGGTGCACTGCTGACCAGTGACTTTGTTCAGCCTCTGACCTATATAGCCAACGTGGTGCCGGTAGATGGAGCGAGCTTTTTTTCCGCCGCCACTGCGAGCTTCAGTGTAAAATCTCCGACCATTGGAGTCACGGCGGCGAACATCCATGCCATTCTGAGTGGAACAAACATTTCCAGCCAGTTACAGCTTACGGGAAACATCAACGACTGGACGGCTTCACTTCCTGCCTTGACGGCAAATCAAAATTACCGGCTGGAGATTTCTGTAACCGATCAGGCCGGACACCAGGCCGGTCAAACGAACACTTTTAATACTTTCACGCAAAACCTCTTCTTTATCGAAGCGGAGGATTACAACTTTGCTGGGGGCCAATACATTGATAATCCGCAGTTATCCAGCTCTCCCGGGCCCAACAATTACCTCTATCAAGTGGGCGTGGAAGGAATTGATTACCATAAAGTGAATCCTCCGGTAGCCACTCAGTACCGTTCCGGCGACCAGGTGGGCACCTTTGTAAGCAGCGACGCGCTTCGTCAGAACTATATCGACGCCCAGGCAGTAGATCCAGGTGTTGTCGATTACAATGCCAGGGATTTCATCAACGGCGAGTGGGTAAACTACACCCGCACGTTCCCTGCGAACACGTACCATGTCTATGCACGTGTTTCCAAAAGTGGAACTGTTCCGATCGTGATGAATCTCGATGAGGTAACTGCCGGCAGCACCACCAACTCACAGACCACTTCGCCTATCGGCGTGTTCCGTGGCCAACCTACCGGTAGCGCTCAAGCTTTTGCATTTATTCCACTCACGGACGCATTGGGTAATGAGGTTGGGGTCTCCTTGAACGGTGTGAAAACACTGAAACTGTCAATGGTTTCAGGCACAACCGGCTTGAACGCAAACTATCTCGTGTTCGTTCCTCAGGGTTCGCAGGTTCCGTTTCTCGCTTCAGTTTCACCCGCCTCGGCTGCGAATAACGAGAGCAGCAACGTTGTAGTGCAAGCCACAATTCGTAATGCAGATACGCAGGTCAATACAGGCAGCATCCAGTTGAAACTCGATGGGACCAGTGTTACACCCGCTATTACGGGCACAGCCACCGGAACGCAAATCAGCTACACCCCATTTCCTCTGGCCGTGGGATTACACACCGTCACGTTAATCTTCACCGACAGCGCCTCGAGTTCGATCACAAACAAGTGGCAATTCTGGGTGGCAAACCCATTGGTTCGCGGTTACTGGAACTTCAATGAGAAAACTCCGGGCAACCTGGTCAGCATCACCAACGGAGCCATTCTGGATGCCAGTGGCAACAGCCGTAACGGCACCGCCAACGACCCCACAATGCAATATGTCACCGGCAGTTTTAATTATGGCAACTCCTCTGCGCTAAGGTTCACTTCCGGCTCGGATCGTGTCGTGATTCCTGATCCTTCGGGCAGCTTCAATTTCCAAGGCTCCTTTACCTGGGAAGCCGTGTTGCGCAGCACCAGCACCGGAACGAATCTCGCCATCCTGGCCAAAAACGGCACGGGTGATGGTGAAGGAGAATTCTGGTGGCGGTTACCAGGAAGTGCAAATGGAGTGCAGTCCGTTGGGATGAACGACGGCACCGGAGCCAAATTTCTTGCGGGCACCAATAGCCTGACCGATGGGGCGTGGCATCATGTCGCAGTGGTGTACGACACCAACACTGCGCAAATCCGGCTCTATGCGGACTATAAGTTGGAGGCGACGCTGACGAATGTGCTCTTTACCAACAGTATTGGCCGTCCTGCGGATCTTCAAATCGGCGGCTTCATTGGTGGTGGAAATGACTTCGACGGCGACATTGATGCGATTCGCATCAGCAATGGAGCGCTGACCAATTCACAATTCATCCAAACCACGGTTGCCCTGCCGCCCATCGTGAAGGCAGTGCGTCCGAATACCAACGCCACGCATGTATTTCCAATGCCTTCCATCCAAATGGATGTGCAGAACCGGGATACTCAGGTAGTGCCTGGAAGTTGCAAGATGTTCATTGATGGGAACGATGTGAGTGCAGGAATCACGGTGACGTCCTCCGTCTCTAACGCTTCCATCCAGTATAAACCCGCTTCGCCGCTGGCAAATGGTTTGCATACAGTGGTGGTCCGGTTTGGCGACACTGCTTCACCAGCCAATTCTGTCACCAATCAATGGAGTTTTACGGTGGTGAACAACGAACCAGTCCTTGGGTTCTATCAGTTTAATGAAAAGGCTCCCGGCGATACGGCAGATACAACTCCTGGAGCGATCCTGGATTCCAGCGTGAACCTGCGCCATGGCACCGCGAGCAAGACGGGATTGCCTTATGTCATCGGCAGTCCGAGTTATGGCGGATCGTCGGCGCTTGAGTTCACCGTCGCTGCCGCGAACCATGTCAGCATTCCTGATCCCGGCGGTGTGTTCAACTTTACACCGACCCAAAGCATTACCCTCGAAGCGATCATTAAAACAACCACTATTGGGCAGGCTCAAGTCGGGTCCATTTTGTCCAAACAATCCGCCACACCGCCTGAATGGTGGTGGCGAATTAATACGACCGGCTTCCAGCAATTCAATGTCAATGACGGCACAGGGGCCAAAAGTGTCAGCGGAACGAAAAAGCTGAATGATGGCCAATGGCATCATGTGGCTGTGATCTATGATGGCACCGCAAAGCAGTTGCGTGCTTATGTTGATTACGTGCAGGACGGCAATACTGTAGCCACGACCTACACCTCATTGAGCAATATCATCGGCACAGCCCAGGACTTGTGGGTTGCCGGGTTCCAGGCCGGGAATCGCCTGTTCGAAGGAGATATCGACGCCGTCCGTGTAACAGGCGCGCCGTTGGATGTAAGCTGGTTCATTCCGCTGGGCGGAATTGTGGCCAACGTAAGCATTCAAAACGTCTCCGTGAGTTCTAACTCTGTGTCCTTCAGTTTCGTTACGGAAACTGGACGCTCTTATGTGGTGCAGTCCACCACCTCCCTGGGTGGAGCATGGACGGATGTCGAGACGGTGGCCGGTGATGGAACCCGGAAGACAGTGAACTATCCGGCCAGCGGTGCACAAAAGTTCTTCCGAATCAACGTGCGCTAGGCAAATACCTTTATCCTGAAATTTCATTTTTCGGAGTTGTATATGAAAGTTGTAAATTGTCGGAGAGCGGACGAAAGTCGCAACTGGGACCATTCCAGTGGCTTCACCCTGATCGAATTGTTGGTCGTCATCGCAATCATCGCGATTTTGGCGGGATTGCTGTTGCCTGCTTTAACGAGAGCGAAGCTGAAGGCGCAGGCGATCGCCTGCATGAACAACTCGAAACAACTCGGACTTGCCTGGGTAATGTACACGCATGATTCAGACGATAAAGTCCCCCCGAATCTGGCGCTCCCGTACGGCACATCCGGGGTGGGGAAAACATGGGTATCAGGTGTTTTGGACTATAGCAACAGCACGGACAACACCAACACGTCCCTGCTTGACCAAAGTTTGCTCGCTCCTTATTGCAAGGGTTATGGGGTGTGGAAATGTCCGGGTGACAAGTCGACTTCAACCCATGGGGGCGCAAGTTATCCGCGCGTGCGCAGTGTTTCGATGAACTGCTGGCTCTCTACCGGTCGTCTGGCGGAGTCACCCGGATATAAGGTGATAAAGAAAGTGGGGGACATGACGGATCCCGGGCCATCGATGACCTGGATTCTAATGGACGAGCGCGAGGATACCATCGATGACGGCTATTTTGCGGTGGATATGACCGGGTATCCGAATCAACGCACATTAATTCTTTGGGCAAACTACCCGGGCTTTTATCACGGCAACGCAGCGGGGCTCGCCTTTGCTGATGGGCATTCGGAGATTCACAAGTGGAGGGATGGGCGGACCATGCCCCCGCTGGTTCCTGGAAAAAAATTGTCTGGAAACAGCCCTTATTCTCCTAATAATGAAGACCTGATTTGGCTGCAACAGCGGACTACTAACAAAGAGTAAAATTAATCCTTGGACAGTCTGAGGCAGCATCAAAAATCGAGGCGGAATCTGCCACGAGTGATGTGGAATACTTTCAGAGAATTATTTCAGTGCCAACCCTAATATGAAATCAAAATTGACCGGACTTATTGCCGCACCTTTCACACCAATGTTGGAGGACGGCAGCCTTAATCTGCCCATGATCGAAACCCAGGCGAACGCCTTGTCTGCCTCGGGAGTTCAGGGCGCTTTTATTTGCGGCACCACGGGAGAAGGATTGTCTTTGACGACCGAAGAGCGGCTGCTCGTTGCTGAAAAATGGGTCGCGACAGCACCGCCGCAGTTGCGGGTGATTGTGCATGTTGGGCATAACTCCCTGAAGGAAAGCTGCGAGTTGGCAGCTCACGCGGAGCATATTGGCGCGCACGCCATCGCGACGATGGGTTCCAATTTTTTTCGTCCGGCCAACGTGGAACAGTTGGTGCAATATTGTATGGAGATTGCCGCCGCAGCTCCCAGTTTGCCGTTTTATTTCTACCATATGCCCGCCATGACCGGGATCAATTTCTCCATGCTCGATTTTCTCATGACCGCTGGCAATCGCATCCCCAACCTCGCCGGCATCAAGTTCACCCATGAGAATTTGATGGATTACAGCCAGTGTGTTCATTTTGAAGAGGGGCGATTCAATATTCTTTTTGGACGGGACGAAATTCTTCTTGGGTCGTTAGCCATGGGCGCCAACGGCGCCGTGGGCAGCACGTATAATTATATTGCCCCGGTATATCTCCAATTGATGACGGCGTTCAACGCTGGAGATATCCGCACTGCCCGTCAGCACCAACTTTTCGCCATCGAGATTATTTCGATAATGATTCGTCACGGAGGGTTGCCTGCTGCCAAGGCAATCATGAAAATGATCGGGATTGACTGCGGGCCGGTCCGCGCGCCCCTGCAAAATTTATCTGCGAAACAGAAGGAGGATCTGCGGCAGGAATTGAAGCAAGCCGGCATGTTTTCGTTTCTCCGACAATCCGGTTCAACAACTCCGCTTGCCATGGCATGAGCCATTCCTCACTTATGGATTTCTCACACGCGGCTTGATAACAACGCTGCGCTGGGTCAATTGCGGCGCAGTGGGTGCATGATGCCAGAATGTCCGAAAATCCAATCGTTGGCCGGCAACGGTTTTTACAGGCAACGCAAACGTTTGGTATAATACGTTGGCAAAATCACCCCTCCGCAAATCTCTTGTGGCCAGAATCTTCTTTGTTCCAACGTCCACTACGCTAATGGTCGCGATGGTTGAATTGTCTCGATTAAAATTGTCCACCTTCAACTCATAGCAAATGTCGTATTCGCCCGGAGGCAGGTCTGCTGTCTCCGGACCTTTTACCAGATAGCCGGCAGCCTTATCCCGAAGCGGATCAGCAAACCAATGACTGAATCTGTCCATCCGTCCCAAATCATGCCCTAGGTTCGCCGCGCTCCAATTGCGATAATTGCTGACGCTCACATCCGTGGCCGTCATGACCGGAGACTTCGACTCCTGATTCCAGTAGGCGCGGAATTGCACCGGATTACCTTTGGCGGAATTCGTGAACGCAATGGAAAAACTCTGTGGTTGATTTGCCTCATGGAACTCGTTCCACCTTATCTCCCGACGCGCGAGAACTGCTTCCCCATCCGACTCACAGACCTCCAGGCGCGCCAGCTTTGCCTCAGACCGCGAGAGCGCGCTGATCGCCAGGCGAAACTGGACTTCCAGCGTGCCTGCCGGGAGCGATGTTAAGTCCGGGCTTTTGAGAAAATAACCACAGTGCTGGGCATCATCACACTTCCAACCCGCTGCGCCCACAGGCGCGCCCACTTCGTGTCGAAACTCAGGACTGCCAGCCACCTTGATGAACACTAAATTCGTGGTCACCGGATCTGCCAGTGCAGTGATGACCCTCATGGCGGAGCTGTGACGAACGGCATCCACTGCGTCAATCGGCCCGCTCCAATGCCCACCGAAACCGTTGGTCTGATCGCGATCGCCGCGCCACACCGAGCGGGCATTTCGCACCAGGAATTCGCGATAGGCCGGATTGCCCGTCACTTCGTAAAGCTCCACGAGATGACGAATGAAAATGCCCTTGAATTGCGGGACATCCGCCCCATGCAGCCCTCTTGACTCGTTCGGCTCTTCCAAAATGCCATTGGAATTAACCAGCATTTTAACCGTCGCATCTGCTATCGCGATCGCCTGCGATAAGCAATTCGTGTCGGCAGTGCTCCTGTATAATTCCGTCAAACCGCCGATAATTACCCCTTGATTGTATGTGAATGTCGTGCGCCCATTGTTCTCGCAATTACGATTCAAGCCGTCATTGACCAGGTTGTTGGTATTAATCATCCCGGTTTGCTTGAACCACGTCCATTCACGTTTGGCCCAATCCAAATAACTGCCGGCTCCTTCCTTGTCAGGGGTTCTTTGATGCAGGCGAATTGCAACCAACAGGAATAGCTCATTGGCGATCGCATTCTTGTAACGACGCTCCTTCTTCCACCAGATGCCACCGCCGCAATGGTCATCCCAACCACCCTTCATATCTTCGAAAATCTTCCCGGCCATCTCGAGATAACGAGGCTCACCCGTGAGGTCGAACGCCCGAATCCACGTCAGCGCCCACCAACCCTCGTCATCGTAATACTCGTTAAGAAAATTGTTGGTCTTGTTGTTGTCAAACGTCGTGCGCATGACCTCGCTATATTCCTGGCCATTATTGGATTCGATGACACTTTCAATCGCCTCCAGGCAGTTGGCAGCATTCCACCAACCCGCGGAATCCCATAAACCCTGTCCGTTATACCACTGCTGCAGAACTTTGGCAGAAGTGACAGTGTGCGCATAAAAATCATCCTCGGACGATGCTTCGCCATGGGCCGGGAAAACACCGAAGAGTCCCAGCACAAGCCAAAGGCTGGCTTTCAACAAAAGGTTGGTGCGTATGTATTCTGGCTTCGTCTCTAAAATCATTTTTATCAGCATGAGACTGCCTGACATACCATTCCAATCAAGCCACAACTCAAAAACATCGTCGATTTAGACGGCATGCCAAAGATATTCTTAGTCCAGCTCGGCTAGTCTGGCCCGGATCAAATCCTTCACTAATTCTCTGTCGATTTCCCAATCGACAGGGATCTGAAAGCAGTTCTTCCAGACGACAAACTTCCCCAACCTCACCTTAAAGTCTTCAATGACACGAGGACTCCAGGGTGCCAATGTGAGATGATTTTTGTAGGCAGCCAGGCCAAATACATACTTCCCTTTCCGGTGGATGGTAGGCACGTTCCAGGAAATTTTGGACTCCAGTTCTGGAAATTCGGTAAGAATGAAATCAATGACGAACCTGAAGGTCCTTGCTTTCACAGGGTCCAGTGAGGCCAAATATTCCTCAATTGAATTAAATTTTGGGGACTTCATTTCTTTCCGACTCCTCCCAGATGTGGGTCGTTTTTTCATAAAGCAGGTTTTAGCGCCTAACTTTCAAGCTCATTTGACCGACTCTGAGTCGGGGTTCGCCGCAGGATCTTGTTAGCCCGATCTTTTCGCAATAAGTCGCCGAAGGAGATGGCCTTTCCACATACAAAGCCCCGAAAGGAAAATGACGGGGATGGCGACATACCGAACAACCGGGGCGTAATTTGGCAATTCTTTAAACGGACTATAAATATAGCCGACTATCGGGATGCTAAAGACGATATGTATCCAGCGAAGAATCGAACGTTTGGTGGCATCGCTAATCATCTAATCCCTTTCCTTTGAGAATTTGCGGCATACATTTTTCAACCCTTGCCTCCCGGGTTTTGGATTGTTTGGCTGCAGAAAAATACAGGATGTATCCTCTTTGCCGTCCCGGCGTCAATGCAGCAAAAGCAGTTTTCAGGGCAGGGATTTCATTTAATTTATTTTGCAATTCTTCAGGCATTGTGAATTCTGCAGTCTTTTTATAATTCACTTCCAAACCGGCATTTTCCACTTCAATGGCTTCTTTGATATAGGCTTTCAGGATCGGTTGCAGCTTCACTATTTCCCGGACATTGGTGAACCGGATCTGGCGCGCGGCCTGCACATTCTCCGTTTGTTGAATGAGAATGCCTTTGGAATCCTTCAACAAGGCACCTTTCATAAACAGCAGCGCGCAGTATTCTTTGAATCCATGTATTAAAACGATGTTTTTTTCCTGGAATGTGTAACAAGGTTTACCCCACCTCAATTCTTCGGTCAGCCCGCAACCAACAACGATGGTTCTCAATTGCTCAAATTCTTCCTGCCACTGAGTGGCCTTACTGAAAAAGAAATCAACCTTGGGATTCATGCTGCTCTTTGCCATGGTATGTTATTTTAATTTGCTTGCGATGTCTTGTAACCGGTTATGTGCCATATTTATGCCTTGAGCAAAGGGTAGCCGCAGCATTTGGTCCCTGAGTGCGACTGATCTGTATACTACATGCATATTGAGCTTGCTGGTGTCGTCAGTGAGTTTTTCAAATTCCAGGAACTCGATCTGGACCTCAAAAGGCGTATTCTCCATTTCAAATGTCCGCGTGATTTTCCGGTTCGGGACAAACTCATGAATGACCCCATTGAACCTGTGTTTGTTTCCTTTAGGATCGGTTGTTTCAAATTGGTAACTGCCGTGCTTTTTACTTTCGAGTTTCAGCACGCGCGTGCCCATCCATTGCTCAACAATGTCGGGCTCTACATACGCTTTAAAAAGCAATTCCAATGGCAAATCAAATTCCCGTGTTATCACCAAATCCTGCCTGCCATCCTCGGCATTGATTTTTGTTTTTTGTTCCATGTTATTCTATTTATTTGATCTGCTTTTTTTCATAATGGCCTCCAATTTATTAAACCTGTCGTCCCACAATTTTCGAAACGGTTCAATAAAGTCTGCTATTTCTTTTATCTTTTGGGGGTTCAAGTGATAATATATTTCTCTGCCGTTTTGCTCCTGTTTAAGCAATTCGCACTCGGTGAGTATTTGCAGGTGTTTTGAAACAGTCGGCCTTGCTGTGTCAAAGTTTGAGGCTATTGCACCTGCTGTCATGGATTGCGAAGCAACCAACAGAAGTATAGCCCGTCTGGTCGGGTCTGCCATTGCTTGAAATACGTCTCGTCTCAAATTCATTATGTAGCTACGAATATATGCGTAGCTATATAGCTACGCAACGTTTTTTTGGAAAGTTTTTTTAAAGAAACAAAAAATTGTGGAAGTATCTACAAAAACCTGCAATGAGGGCAGCTCAACAACCTTGGCCTGATTCACTGACTGGTTACCCGATAGATGCGTTCCGCATCAGCGAGATTATCGGTCACTTGCTTGCGCGTGCCATCGCCTTTTATGGATGCTAGCGTTTGCCAGTCCGCAGTGGCCGAAGTCTTAAACTGAACCAGATGCGTTACAGCTGTCTGTGAATCGAACTCGAACTGGACCTGTCCACTGGCAATCGCCACGTTCATCAGCTTTACCGGCTGCGGTGTGCTGGTTTTAACCGCCAGTTCGAACACGCCCAGAAAACCGCCGCTCGCAGTGCCCCCTTCAGTTCCGATGATCCGAACACCATTGATCCCTTCTTGCGGTTCGCTGAGTTGGAAATTGGCCGTAACGTGTGTGGGTGGACCAGAAACAACCGCCGGGAGTTGCTGTCCATTAAGCGCCTGAAGATAATCGGACGTGTGCTCTGCTGTGGTCCATGTGCTTCCACCATTGGTCGTGACCTGCACCGTGGGCTCAACCAGATGTAGTGTGGCCGAGAGTGATCCGCCAGCACCTGGACCTGCGTCGTTGACGCCCAGCCAGCCACCGTCAAAGAAGATTGCCAGACTCAATTCCAAACGAACAATGGGGTTCGTAAGCGGCTGATTCCAGACAACGCCCACAAAACTGGCGGTGCTTGTGCCGGTCCCGTTGAAAGTGTCCACGCGCGTGGAGGAATCGCCATCATTGATGGCACCGATTACACCGGCATGAACCAGCGATGTCTCCGTGCCGCTGCTAATGGTATCCTTGACACCAAGAATTGCCGTCCCCTGCGGCGCTATATCCGGCGAGGTGAATAAATTAGTGTCAGCGAGAATGCCGAAGATGGATAAGGCATACTGCCCGCCGATATAGACTTTTCCATTGGCGATCGTAGGCACGGCAAATTTGACGCCACTGGGAAGCTGATCCCGGTTTCCCGCCGCTTGGGTGCTATTATAAATTTCCGTCGTCAAATCCACCGGGTCATAGGCAGCCAACACCGCCGGGCTTCCCATCTGCAGAGTCCAAATGATCCCGTTATTGGTTCCGTTGGCGGTCACACTCGGTGTTGAGCCAGGAAATCCGAATGTGCGCGGTCCCACAGAGACAGGGCTGGCGACCAGCAACCCGTTATTAAGTGCAAAGGCTTTCAGTTTGTCTCCCGTGCCCACATAATAAATTCTTCCATTGAAATAGGCCGGAGTGTCAAACGACCCGGTTATCTGCCCGGTAATCGTCTGCAGGACATAATCCACCGTGCCGGTGGCATTATAATGATTATTGCCCGTGGTCATCAGGTCGCGGTTCATCAAATACATTTTTCCTTCCTTACCGGAGCCCACCATTAAGTGCGGAAAAACCCCGGGTTGATCAGGAAGTATTAATAACCCGCCCGAACCGAGATCTTTGTCAGCGGCTTGTAAGGCCAATTGATTGTAAGGGACAAAATAGTCCGCCACCGCCAGCCGGTTGGTAGTCGAAAGCCGGATGAAACCATCGCCATACTCGGTTCCGCCCGAATTATTCGTGGCATTAAAAATTCCATTACCGACTTCGAAATATAAATTCGTATTGGCATCCACCGCCAACCCGCCGCCTGCCATCCAGATACCGCCTTCACCGGCATTCGTGCCGTAAGCACCCGTCGCGCTGTTGGGAGTCGTGTTGAAAACATAGTTGGTAAGCTGCTGAAGGTTGGCCGGATTAAATCCAATAACCCAGCCGTGATATGGATCGGTATCGCCATACCCGCAATATGCCACGTACAAAATGCCGCCGGCGAGGGTCAATGCAGAGCGTTGAAGTTGCTGCCGGGCATTGAATATTTGCCGCCCTCCTATGCTTCCCGCTCCTACTCCCGGAATGGAAGCGGTGACCACGACCGGGCCGTTCGGTTGCTCCGTTCCACTGGTAAGGTTGAGCGCGTGAAGCCGATGAAAGTAATTTGTGCCCTCGTGCGTGAAGGCATCGACAAAGAGTGTGCCCGAAGCGAGATCAATAACCGGCGTGCCCGTAATGCCCACTTCCGGCCGAATGTCCGGATAAGGCTGATAACGATTGCCAAAATCATTGTTCGGCGTGATCGCGGATGGCCCCAGGTTTGTCTGCCAGATTAATCCACGCGTCGGCCCGGCGTTGCTGTCCGCATCGAACGCGTAAACCGTGTTGTGCTGCGTGGCGACAAAAACCACATTATGCGTGCCCTGGCCGGGAAGAAGCAGATTCGAAACGTACAGCGGCTGGGTATAAATTTGACCATCCACAGTATAGGAACCAAGCTTGCCAAATGTCGTTTGATTGACGTTCGTGGGCGTCAAAATTGTCTCGTTCAGATTCTGTCCGGTGCGACCATTATCATTGTGGTAAGTGAGCACATTGACCTGGGCAAAAGCACTGGCGACGACGAGAAAAGAACCAACCAGCCCGCATGTAATCCATCCACGACGATCCATCATAAAAAAATATTGGCCTGTCAACCGTGCGCTCGGCTTTGTCTCTTCAATCTGCTGCGTGAAAAACATCTTGAGTCGCAATGGAAAAGTGGTGGAAGCTTTTGACCGCTCCCGCCAACTCGACCCATGGCCATTAAACCGCAATGATCACCAACTTTACAAACAAACCTTACGGCAGACTGAGGCGGTAAAAACGGTTACCGCCAGCGATGGGCACCACCACCTGATTCTGGCCGTTAATCTGGGTAACCGGACTGGTCACATTCACCCAACTCCCGGTGCCAATCGTCGTGTTTTGCTGGAGCACAAAGCCTCCGGCAGAAGCAGGCCAGGTGAACACGTACGTGTTGGTGCCTGTGGTCTGAACGGATAATCCCGGCAGGCTGACAAACAAGAAGTTGCTTACGTTCTGCGTCGAAGCCACACCACCACTGGCGGCAGTGATGCCAACATAAGCCGTATTCGTGCCAACGATGGATGGCAGATTGGCGATGTAATTGGTGCTGAACGAAACGCCTGCTACCGCATCAGTCAATGTCAATGACAACGTAGTTCCGTCGTAATTCAGATTCACCCCAATCGCATCCCCGCTGGCAATGTTGACGGGAGTCGTAGGTGCATACGGCGTCCCAGTCGCTCCATTACTGCGCAAGGCAATTCCCGGCGTATTCGGACCGTAGATGTTAAATTCCAAAGCCGCACTTGGGATGATTCCGGCGTAACCCAAACCACCGCCACCGCCGCCGAGTGCTGATGCACCTGCCGGCGAATTCTGCATCACAAACGTAGCTCCGTCAGCCCCGCCACCACCCAGATCCTGATAGGTGAACGAAGCTCTAAACGCTCCGATGTATTGCGGATAATTCACGAAGCTGCTGCGAGCTTCGTTTCCCTGACCATCGATCAGTGACAGGACATTATTACTGATTACAGCACCGCCGTTTTGCGTCCAGCCGCTGCCATTGTTGAGGGCAATTCTGGAAACCGCCAGGGTTGCGACGGCACTGGCATTGTTTCCTGCACTGTTGGTCATGAACAATTGGTAGGTCCCTGCATCATTGGCGAATACCTGTCCAATGGTCAATAGATTGGAGTGCGCGCCGCTGATGTGGCCATTATCGGTGAGATTGGTTCCATTGAACTTCCACTGATAGGAGATTGGCTGCGTTCCGGTGGCATACACTGAATAGGTAAGCGGTAATCCGCTTGGGTACGTCTGCGACAGGGGCGCAACATCCAGCAGGATCTGCGGCGCGCCAGCGACATTAGTGTAGGCATTCGCCGGAACTCCGAACGAGCTCAGTTCCGATATGGAAAGGAACTCAGCGGCTGGCGCAATGCCGGTCTTGGCCGAAGCCAACGCATTCCCCGGCACACCACCCACTGCCCAACCATAACCGGTGCGCTGGCTGGCTGGCAGATGCGACAGGTCAAATGCTATCGGGCTGTTGACCGGTGCGCTGCCATTCGGTGCATCAATTTCCCACGAGAAGATGTTCCCACTGACCAGCTTGGCCGGCACCGCCACCCAGTTGGCGCTTGTTTCCGGAGGTGTTTGACCAGGGTCCTGCGGGCTCTTCAGCACATACAAAGTGGGCAGTGCCGACCAGTCACCGCCATCTGCAAATTGATGGCCAAGATCAACTTTGACCACTCCAAATACTTGAGGCTGACTGTAAATCAATCCCACAAAATCACTCAGTCCCAAATTGCCTCCAAAGGTATCTGCGTTGTCTGTGTTGGCCGCACTGGCATATTGAGCCACTCCGTTAGTCAACGCGCTTAACATGACCGCCCGCCCCTGATGAAACTGGTTGGCCACCAGGTTCAGCGCTGGCCAGCTCTCGGAAAACAGAGGCACCGTTTGCGTCCCAAGGGTGTTGCCAAAAATATCCATCACACTCGAAACGGTAAGGGTCAGGCTTGAGACGCTTGGAGTTCCGGAAACCGTCAAGCCTACGCGCAATTGATACGAATCCTGGCTGATGCCGATTATCGACAACGCAGGATCGTTAAGCACATAGTTGGCGCTGTTTTGCGCGCTTCCCGCATCAACCGGCTCGTCAAACCAGACATCGATATTGCCAAGCTGGTCCATCGTGGCAGCAACTACCACTGGAGGTGTGGTGCGGGGCGTTACCGACAATACCGCCACCTGGCTGGTGATGGAAAGCAAGGCATTGCTCGCAATCAAGCTGAAGTGAGCTCCATTATCGCCTGTCGTTGTCTGGATTGTGGTGTAGGTCCCATTGGTGGCCCCATCGATGGCCACACCATCCCGCAGCCACTGGTAGTTGATCGCGAGCAGGTTGGTATTTAGAACCCCGGAGAAAATCGCTCGTTGCCCGGCAATTACTGTCACATTCGTGGGTTGTTGCACGAACATCACTGAATTACTTCCGGGGAAGCCGTAGGCGCGCATTTCGGTGAAGGAAAGAAATCCATTGGCTCCGTCTCCTTTCGCCCCGCCCACAGCCCAGCCATAACCGGTTCTTTGACCTGCCGTCAAACCGGAAAGGTCAAATACGATCGGCGTATTGGGCGATGGATTGGCGTCCACTCCCGTAGCGGGGAACTGGCTGCCGCTAATGAGATTGGCAGGAACCAGAACCCAATCATTGGTATCGGCTTCCGGCCGGGTCGAATTGGAGTCCACGGGATTTTTCAGAATGTAAACGCTCGGCTGGACCTTCCAGTTGCCGCCGTCACTAAATTGCTGGCCGAGATCCACCTTGATTTCGCGAATATCCACAGAGGAGGGATAGAGCATTCCTCCGAATTGCGTGAGCACAGCATTCGCCGCGCCGCCAAACGTGTCGAAACCGTTCGCCCCGCCCCCATTGGCTGTGGTGTTGACCAGCCCGTTGTTGACGCCAGCAAAGTCAACACTGCGCGTGGCAGATGCGTGATAGATATTGGCCAGCAAGTTCGCGGCTGGCAACCGGACTCGAATCGGCACATTCGTGGTGCTGCTATTCCCGCCGGGATCCTGCACTCCACTGACCGATAAGGTCGCATTGGTCGGCACGAGACCCCCGGAAATTCCCAGCACCACGCGCAGATTGCGATTGCCCAAAGTTGCATTCGTGATGCTCAAGCCGGGCGCGTTGTTCAACGTGTAATTTGCCAGATTGGTGGCTGTCGGCGTGGTGACTGACGCGTTGAACCAGACATCAACAGTCGTGAGCGCAGCGGCTGAGGGCGCATTGTCGGCCAGGGCAATGGATGCGCCCGGACTCACGTCGTTATTGAGGATGGTGACAGTGTCGTTGTCCGCATCAGCAATGGTGTAATTCGTATTGCCAGCCAGGGTGAGATTTACGGTTTCGGAAAGTTGCTGAAAGGAAAAGTCGATTGGCTTGATTTGAACCACTGCCGATGTGGTGCCAGCCGCAATGACAACAGGATTGGTCAGCGCCGTATAATTGACCCCGTTCGTGGCGGTTCCTCCGATAACGTAGGAAACCGAGAGGGAGCTGCTGGTGCTGCCGGTACGGGTGACCGTGAAAACGCCGGGTGGAGTTGCTTTCTCAGCCGTGGATGGCGTGGTGGCTACAATGGAAACTGGTGGAATCGAAGGGCTGGAATCATCCGCCCCACCGCCACTGGCCAGGGCGGCGATTGCTTCCGGCCCCAGCACCCGGTTGTAGATGCGGACGTCGTCCATTTTACCCTGGAAATATCCATCCTGTGGAAAGTCACTGCGCCCGACAAAACAGTTGGTGCGATTCACCACGTTCGGCACACCAGTGACTCCAGTGGCAACCACTACACCATTTTTGTAAAGTGTCACGTTTCCAGCGTTGTCCAGGGTGGCCACGAAATGCTGCCACTGGTTCAACGCTATGGCACCGCCAGCTGTCACCTGGCCGCCGCTGGCGACTCCCACACGCACCTCGAACGTGAGGTCAGAACTGTTCCCATTGCGCGCGAAGATGATGTTATTGTTATCCGGCCCATTGCCGAAATCGATGAATCGAGCCCAGGCCGTCAGGGTGCTGGTGGGGTTGGCCCAAACCGCAACCGTCATTCCCTGTGAAAAATCATTATAACCAGTTTGCAATCCCACGTATCCAGCCAGACCGTCAAATTTCGCCGCCCGCAAAACTTTTCCCGTATAACCAGGCACGGCACCGTTCACAAAGGTGGCATTACGGTTGTTGCCGGAGGAGTCTGCAACGCTCGTACCTGTGGCTTCATCCAACCGGAGCCAGGTATGTAAATTTTGATCGATCACCACCGAACTATTCGCCGCCACTGTGTTGGGAGACGCGGCCAGGTCGTGAACGTTGTTTACGGTAAGCGTGGCGCCAATCGATGTCCCGGAAACTCGCAGCAGAATCATGTTCGGAGTAGTGCCAATATGGGCGCTGGTGATGGTCGCACCACTTATGGAATAATTTGCCAGGGTGGTACCACTCACTGGATCGACTGCTTCATCGAAGATCACGGCCACATCGCCTGTGGGATTGCCCAGATTGAGAGCATCCACCAGGTTTGGCGCGACGGTATCCTGGGAGACAAAGACCGTTGTCGAGGCCGTGTCCTGGCCGAGGGAATTCGTGATGATGACGCTGTAAACAGCGCCATTGGCAGCCAATGGAACCACCGGAATATGATAGTTCAAAAGATTGGCATTGGCGATGGCAACACCGTTGCTATACCACTGCACGAAAGCTGGCTGACTGGCTTCAACCGTCACGGTCAAATCCACGGGCCGACCTTCCTCGACACTGATGGAGCCGGGCAGTGAGGTTACCCCTACTCCGTTGTAGGCAGTCAAAACCGCGGGGGCCTTGGCCAGCGAAGGATAAGTTGGATCAGCTAAATCAACCGGGAATGGCCATAAGTGGTTGCCCGAGATTATCGTTTCAAATGTCCCATCCGGCAGGGTCCACGAGGCCTCGCAATGATCCCCGCCAATCCCTTCCTGGTGGAACATTTCGAAATAATACTTTTGTCCGGCTACCAGCGGGATCGAGGCCGATTTTTGCCCCGGATTTTGAGAATAGGTGGCATAGCCGACAGCGGTCTGATTCTCACAAATCTGGACCAGACCAGCCGGACTGGAATTCGTGCTTAACCACAACTGCCCTTCATCGTCGCTGGCGACGGAGAAGGTATACAGGCCCGTCTGCGGTGCTTCGATGAACCCCCGCGTCCAGGCACCGAAGGTATCACCAATATTTATTGATTCTTGAAGGCCGTTGGCCAGCACTTCGTATGAGGTGGGCGCGCTGGGGAAAATCGGATTGCTGGTTAGATTGCTGACCGTGTTTCCTGGAATTGGATCGTAATAGAGCTTCAAGGCCACGCCAGCTCGGGTTGGTAAAGCCGCCGTCAGCAGCACAAATGCGACGGCCAGGGAACGAGTCAGCGTTTTGGGAAGGTTGCCCGGTAGGTTTCGACGGTCCGCAGGCGACGTAGCGCCAGGGTTTTTAGAGTTTTTTTTCATACGAGTAGGTTTGAGGTGGGAGATTTAAAATGTCTATTTCGTCAGGGAATGGATTTTCACTGGTGCCAATGATTATTTGGGCGATCGTTGCATGGGATCCCAGAACCGGGAGTTGATCAGGCTGGTTGTATTATTAAAACTGCCCGGGTCCGACGGTGGATTGATAAATTGATCCTTGCGGGCTTCGGAGTGACCGTCATTGAAAACCACGACACCTGTCCCCAAATGGCGCACGGGGTCTATTCCTTCATGGGCGCCGTTGCTCTTGGACGGGTCTGGGTCCATGCAGGCGTTCGGCCACCAAAGGCTGGAGGCCCAGAGATCGCCCGGCACTGGATTTTTATCGCCAATTAATAAACTATCACTCGGGTGGACTACGGCAGTTCGTTTAAATTCCGTATCGAAAGTAAAAACGATTCCCGCCACGGTGATGCTGCCTGCAGTATAGGGATGATGTCCCAGGAAGAAGCCGTTGTAACCATAACCGACGTTGTCACAGTCGAAATTCCACTGCCAGGTTTGGCCATAAGTCACTATTTTGCCTTTTAAGGCGGGACAATGAAAGAGGTTGGATTGGGTATTGGCGTAGCCAATAATGGCGGTGCCCCACCAGTTGGTGAGTGCGGTCGTATGGTCGTCCGGTTGGTTTTGATTACGATGCGCCGGAAAGACTTCATGGTTGTCGTCCGTATAGAGCTGCATGAAGATCGAAACCTGGCGGAGATTGTTCAGGCAGGAAATCCGGTAGGCCTTCGATTTTGCTTTGGCGAGGGCGGGCAGGAGCAGGCCTGCCAGGATGGCGATGATGGCGATGACGACCAGCAGTTCGATCAAGGTAAATCCCTGTCGTCCGCGTCTGGACGACGGTGAAGAAGCGTTCTCCTTTGGACTCGATGGCAGACGATTCAAAAGCCAATATTTCATTTGCCTAAGATTTCTTCCAATTATGACGCCATGTCCGCGCTGCTGAATAGTCGCAGACACTGACTCGCGTCAGAACTTTACTTTTTGGGATCGCAGTAAAGCTAAAGGATTTGGAGGGAGTTTGTGAATGAGCTTTCGCGCAAATCTTTTAAGCTTTTTCACCGCCAGACTTTTCGCCCACCTGCACCACGGGCGGACGTGGGCGACAAAGCCATTGACTGCCATGGTCTTCTGCTGTTATTCGATAGTTACGAAATTCCCCATTCAGGCTGCGCCAGAACGCTCGGGTTGGGAGTGGACGACATGAAATATTCAAAATCGTGGCTTGATGGGTACTGGTGGCTGATGATCGTTCCGCAAGTTATTACATGAGCAAACGCAGGGAAGTCGCGCTATTAATCGAAACTTCGAATGCTTACGCACGAGGGGTGCTCCAAGGTGTTGTCCGGTATATTCGCGAAAATTCCCGCTGGTCATTTTATCTTCCCGAACAAGGTCGAGGGGATATTCCACCGGGTTGGCTGGCAAATTGGCAGGGGGATGGAATTATTGCCCGCATCGAAAACCAGGAAATTGCGCGCTCTGTCGCAGCCTCCGGTCTACCCGCCGTGGATGTGAGTGCGGCACGGATGCTGCCGTCCCTGCCCTGGGTCGAAACGGATGACCGGGATATTGCCCGACTGGCGGCCGAGCATCTGCTCGATCGCGGCTTCAAACATTTCGGCTTTTGTGGCGATGCCCGTTTCAACTGGTCCAACTGGCGTGCGGAACACTTTGAAAAGGCCATTCATCAGGCGGGCCGCGAATGCCAACACTATCGCTCAACCATTTCGCCGGTGGCACCATTGGAAAACCAGGTTGCTGAAATTGCCCAATGGCTGGTCAAATTGCCGAAACCGGTGGCAATCATGGCGTGTTACGACATTCGGGGCCAGCAGGTGCTGGATGCCTGTCGCAATGCCAGCCTGGCAGTGCCGGATGAGGTGGCAGTAATTGGAGTGGATGATGACACGCTGCTCTGCGATCTTTCGTCTCCGCCGCTCTCCAGCGTCATCCCCAACACCCAGCGCACCGGCTACGAAGCGGCGGCGCTGTTGGATCAGATGATGTCAGGCCGGAAGGTGCCGCCGACAGCGCATTTGATCACTCCGCTCGGGGTGGCCACCCGTCAGTCCACGGATGTGCTGGCCATCGAGGACCGGCATATTGCCAGGGCGGTACGCTTCATCCGGGAACATGCCCACGAACAAATTAACATCGAGGCGGTTTTGAAGGTTGTGCCGCTATCGCGCCGCGTATTCGAAGGCCTCTTCAAAAAGATTTTGGGACACACGCCGCATGAGGAAATCATCCGGGTGCGCATGAACCGGGTCAAAGAGTTGCTGACGGAAACGGAATTGAATCTGGCCACGATCGCGGAACGGACAGGGTTTGAGCATGTGGAGTATCTCAGCACTGCCTTCAAAAAGAAAGCTGGTCTTTCCCCCAATCAATATCGGGCAAAAAACCGGAAATTCCCGCACCACTGACCGGCACAACCTCTTTCATTAAATCCGTCTGGCAGACCTCATCTTCTACTGTGTGTAGTTCACCCGAAAGTATTGCATCGAATTCGTAACGGGAAAACTGGCTTCAAACACCCGTACATTGCCAAAATTCGCCACGACACTCACACTCACAGGGGTCGCTGTCCCCCACGAACTCAGGTCGGCTGAACTTTGAAACTGCCGTGTAATTCCACCCAGGCTGGGCCGTTCCCGGAAACGAAAGCGATAATTTCCCGCGCCGGTCCCAACAGGTTGAATTGCCGCCAGTGAAGCATCCGGGCTCCACGGATCATTCCCGGTAATAAACTCAAGCAGGTTGGGCACACCGTCGCCATCAGCATCACCCAAAGCGCCGCCGATGGCTGCATTTGCCAGCTGCGCATCCGTAAAATGTTGAATCGACCAGTCAGCAAAAGTTCCCGGCTGAGCCCGCTCCAGGAAGGCGACTTCCACCACTTGCACGTTGCGCGAGTTGCCAGGATACGATGGATCGTAGGAGGAGGTGATCAGGAGTTGTGCATTGGTACCTTGCATCGGCGGGTTGAGTGGCACCGTCAACGACGCGTTGCTCATGGTTGTTGAGAAAGCCAAATTAGTCCCGATGAATACTTGAACGGCTTTCGGTCCATAATTCACCCGGGGAGTGATGCTTACTCTGGAAATATTAACCGAGCGACTGAAATCGAACTTAAGCCATTCCGGGTGAGCGGCTGTTGGCCCTTGTCCTTGAGTCGTTCCCGAGGAAACCCAAAAGGTGTTCGCATCTCCATCAATGGCACGCGTTGGTGGATAGCCTGACTGAGACGATGAAGCGGTTATGTTCGAGACTGGAGCGTTGTACGCAGGGTAAGGCACGATGTTGGGCACCGCTACCGTAATCTGTTCCATCGCCCCGCCCAATCCTGGAAAGGTCAGCACCGCGTTGGAACTGGTAAGGCTCCATGAAATATTCGTTGCCCCGCTCATCGTCTGGACTGCCGTCTTGCCCGGAAACCATACCGCATAGCGTGCACCCAGGGTGTTCTGCGGCACGAATTGCAAAGCATCCTCTGCCGCTCCCAATCGATTGTATCCAGTCGCGGTCTTATAAGAAAAATATCCATCCGGTCCTGCTGCCATTCCATAGCGTCCCGAAACGCACACCCAATTGTTGCTGATGTTGCTTGCCGTTCCGGAGCGATTCAAGATATTCGTTGAACCACTTCCCCACTCCACCAGCCGTGAGCCACCACAAAGCGGATCGTTCTCCATGCCCACGGTAAAACTGCCCACTGCTCCGGGCGCCACCCCGCCGGCCGGATATGGCACCTCCACTATTGCCACCGTCTCACCCGTGCTTTTGACATAAACCTCCGTGGTCCCTTGCGTCCCATTTTGCAACCGCAGCTCCGCATCGAAACCGTTCGCGTTGGTTACAAAACTTATCAGCGTGGCTGCGGTTGGATTTCCCAAGGCTCCCAGTCCAATCATCCCCGGCAACTTCGGAGATGCCACAAACGTATTTGTCGGCCCGGGAGTCGCCGGCACCTCAATCATCCCCATGATCCGCGATCCATAGCTGAGTGAAAAGAAACTAAACGAGCTTCGATGGGTAATGACTTGAACATCGGAAAAGAAGGAAACATCCGATCCTGGAGCTACGCTGCTTCCATCTAAGAAATCCGCATTTGCCCAGTGCAGATAGGCAATCGCCGTCCGCTTGGCTTCAACCGCCTCCCGATAAAAACCATTCGGCTCGCTTTCTCCAACAAACCGCCCGTCACCATTCACCTGTTGGCGATACCTCACCAATTGCGCCAGCTTCCCATCAGCCCAACGCGCCATCGGATCGTTGAAGTGCGCCGCCAGCCACGCCACATACGAATTTTGCTCGTAATCATGTAAAGCCCAATCCAGCCCGGCGGGGTAGGCAAACTCACCGGAATCCATCACCATATTGGTGAGTTGATTCCATACGTTGATGACATTGTGCTCGGCAAACGGCTGCAATTGCGCCGCGATGGCAGAGTTCGCCTGGCGCGCCATGAGCAATGAATCACCCATCGACATTCCCGCCACCATCTCATAAGTCGGATGATAAAACCCATGGTTCTGCAGGGCAAAATCGGGATACAAGGTCACGGTCGTGACCCAAGAAGCCAGTGGATCGCCGTTTGTATTTGCTACCGTGTAGGTGTTAGCCAGGTATTGTTTGGATGCGGTGAGCCATGCTCCAGCATTGGCGTTCGTACTCATCCATGCCGCTCCGAGCGCGAGAATATTACTATCCCATCCATTTTCCTCAGCTTTGGTATCGCTGATATAACCCGAAGCCGGTGCCACACCCGACCGATAAGTTGCTTCATCCGCCACTGCCCTCTGGCAGGCCTGCACTGTTGCCGTGGACAAATTGCTTTGCACCAGCACGCACGCAAACCCCATCGAACTGCCCCATTCAGCAGTTTGCCAATCGTGCCCCCATTTCAAACCATCCTTGCAGACGTTCGTGCCGCTCACATGGGTATTTGCGGCGTAATTCAGCGCTTTGGTAATCCTGCTGATGCGTGTTGCATTCTTTGGATCATTCGGAAAAGCCTTTACCAACACCGCATAAGAAACAGCCACTCCACTGGAACCGCGAATACCGCCATTGCCACCACTCGCACCATCGCCCCAATAACCGGAATTGGGTGGACTGTTGGAATACGATGCATCCGTCCATATGGTTTCGGCATAGCGCTCGAAATCGAGCAGACAGTTCAGATAGGTCGCAGCTGAATTAGTATCCGCCCGGGCCTTGATTGGCAGAAGAAATGCAATGGTCGCAATCACCACCAGCAATTCCATGAGCGTGAATCCTCTGGCGGCCCGCAGCTTCCAACGGGTTGCCTGATTGCATCCTGCCCTGAACTTCATATGGAACTCCGATCGCTTTTTATGGCACCCGAATGGTGTAGAAACGGCTGCCGGCTGCCGGATTAATGGTGTTTGTTACAGTAAAGTTGCCAGAACCATTGAAACTGTTGGTTGAGACTGGCACCCATGTTGAAAGCGGGGCCGCCACGTTTGCTGAAGACAGAATTGTGAACTGCGCGCTGGCGCTCCCATTGGTTCCGCTGAAAACAAGCTGATTTCCACCGCTAAATGTTATGCTGGTGAACTTCGGCGACTGAGGAGCAGTGTTCGCCGCAACGCGCAACGTGCCATCCGTTGCCAGCGTGTTTGTATTCCATGCCAATCCGCTGCCCGGGATCGCCGGCAAGATGCTTGCAAACGTACCAGAGTAGGTCAGCGCATCGAACAATTTGAAGCTGTCACCTATCGCCAGCGTGCCACTGAGATTGCTCACCACCAGAGTGCCACCGTAAGTCGCGCTCGTGAGGCCAACCACAGCGTCGCTCAAGCCCGCTGACTTGTTGATTTCCATGGAGGTAAAGCTGCCTGGCTGCAACGTAAGCGAGTTGCTGACCATCAATGTGCCAATGGATGTGCCCGGAGCCAGTGTCCCTCCCGTAGTGACAACTACAGGCCCAAGGATAACACCGGTGCCACCCAATGCACCACCAGCGACAGTTGTCAGGTTCGTTCCCAAACTGCCATTGATCACCAGCGTACCATTACTGACAGTCGTTGTGCCCGAGGAGGTATCCTGACCAAACAGCGTCCAGGTACCGGCATCAAGTTTGTATAGATTTTGAGAATTGCCCGCGGTCTGATCGATCGTGCCGTAAATCTGACCTGCTGCGGCGCCCTTTAACACCAGGAACCGCCCGACTCCTCCCGCAGTGACTCCATTTGAAACCACCAGCAAGCCGCTATCTGATTCAAAGGTAAGCAGGTTGCCGCCACCCGGTATCACAATCGAGGTTGGTGCGTTGATCACATTAGTTCCACTGACATTCACAATGTCCGCGGGATTGTCCAGCACTCCAAACGCACGCGGGAATATGGTGATTGTGTTCAACAACATTATATCCCCCGTCAGTTCCAAGCGACTGGTGTCGGTTTGCGATCCACCGATGGTGATTGTCCCACCGCCCATTGCCTGGCTGTTGCCCGGACGCAGCGCGCCAGTTCCAGTAATACGGGTGGGTCCGGTATATGAATTAACGCCGGTCAGAAACAGCGTCCCATTCCCAATTTGATTCAAAGCACCGCCTCCGATGATGGTGCTATTTACGGTAATATTATTGGAACTGAAGAAGGTTAGTGTCGTATCCACCTCGATTGGCCCATTGCCGATGCTGCCGTTATTCCCGCCATCACCGATTTGCAGTGTGCCGCCAGTAATGGTCGTTCCACCGGTCCACGTATTGTTGGTCCCTGCCAACACCCAGGTGCCTGAACCAAACTCTGAAACCGCGCCTGCGCCCAAGGTTATGGGACCACTCACAGTTCCCCGACTTCCGCTGTCGCCCGCGAATCCGAGGTTGATGTCCGCACTCGTGATGCCGGCACTGTTGGTCAGATTCAATGTGGTATTGCCATCCAGCTTGATTCCTGAATAACTCGCCAGCGTGATCGGACCAGAAAAGGTTGTTACACCGCCGCCACCCTTGCGCAACGCCCCATCACCCGCAGGCCCGGTGCCATTCAAAATCAACGGCTCATTGGCTATGTCGATGTTCACATCCAGGAAGAGCTGGGCTCCCGCGGCCACAGTGGTGCCTGCGTCGCCAGTCCCCAACGCCGTGGTCCTGCGAACACTTACCACACCGCTGGAAATCACGGTCGGTCCCGTATAGCTATTGCTGCCAGTAAGAACGAGCCCTCCCGAACCAGCCATCGTCACACTACCGGTGCCAGCGATGGGGTTAGGCACCGTCAGGCTATCCAGTCGATTGAATACCAAGGCCGCATTATTGCTGACCATGCTGCTGCCCAATGTTCCACTGCTGTCCGCATTTCCCACTTGAAGTGTGCCGCCTTGAATCAAGGTCGTGCCACTGTAGGTATTGACTGTGTCGAGAACCAACGTGCCACTTCCCTGCTTGGTTAAGTTAACTGGGCCGGCGATCCCACCGCCAGTCGCAGAGGTGAAGGTATAATCGCTGCTCGCATTGACTACCACCGAGTTCGGCTGTAGCGGCGCCGTCAAATTGACCACTGGAGCTCCACTGCCGTTGTTATCAAAAAGCACATCGTCGTTCGGACTAAAAAGCACGTTGGCAGAACTGCCGGTATCCAGCCAGTTAATCGTCGCCGTGTCCCAATCAGCACTGTTCAATCCCAACCAGGCCAATGATGGCGGCGTTGTGACAGTAAGTGTGGCTGTGGCGTTCGTGGAACTGACGCCGTTTGCCACCACCACCTTGTAATTCCCTGATTGGGCTGTTGTCAGTCTGTTCAGCACCAACGTACGATTGGTCTGCCCGCTGAGTGGCGATGCTCCGAAGAACCATTGATAAGTAATCGGGCCGCTGCCTGTGGCGACAACTGAAAAACTGACACTTTGCTGTGCTTGTGTTGAAACATTTGCCGGCGAACTCACCAATGTGAGTGGCGTCGCGGAGAGTGGCAGGGCTACGCCGCGCACTTCCGCTCTCAACCCGCTCAGATTGATGCCTGCCCCTACAGAGTTTGACACCACACATTCCAACGTGTTGCTTCCTGCCACAAAACCATTGGTTATCGTAAAAAAGCTGAAGCTTCCCAACGAGGTCGCATTGGTTAATCCAAGACTGACGCCGTTCAACCGCACATCCACTCCCTGGTTATCAGACACCCAACTGCCACTCAATTGCGCGTTGTTCGGATCCATCGTATCAATCAGGAAACTGGTGCGATAAGTATAAAGCCCAGCCGCATTATTGGCTCCGTCCCCGGGCGATATCCATAATGAACTGGGCCCATTCACCAACCATACTCCCGGCAGTGAACTGTCCACTATGGCTGCGGGTCCAGGAAAGACCGGATCATCGCTCTGTACCAACTGCCAATGTGGATCGGTAGCCCCGCCCGGCAACAAACTGCGGTTATCCGCCAGACCTGTATTGAATAGTTCGCTGAACAATTGGCCTACCCGCACGTTGGCAGTGGCGCTGGTGGCGCTGCTGTTCGGATTTGACACAATCACCTGGTAATTCCCCGCCTGGCTGGCCGTTACATTGGTGATCATCAGGCTGGTATTGGTGGCATTGGGCAGGTTGTTGCCATTAAATTGCCACTGATAGGAAATCGGCGCGCCCCCGCCCGCGACAGTAGAAAGTGTGAGCGTATCACCCACAGCTACAAATTGACTCGCTGGCTGGGTAAGGATGGTTACGTTCGCCGGGGTAAACTGCATTCCCACGGCAGTGCGCTCGACTTTGCTGATACGCACTTCATCAATTGCGCCCAAAAAATTGCCGGATCGATTGCGTGCTTCATTGCCGATAACCAGCGGTGTGCTGGTGGCTGAAAGTGGATTCATCCCCGAGAGTGTCGTTTGTGCCGAAGTAATGCTGATTTGGTTCGCACTCGTCCGGCTTGGATCCATGAGCGTCCAATAAAATTTGATGTTATTCGCCGTGTTGGGACTTCCATTGTAGGTCACCGCGACATGATACCAATTATTTGTGATAATGGCGTCTGGACCGGTGGTGGGTATGGCCGCATAGATGGTTGCCTGATTACCACTTACTGCTCGAATATTTTCAAAAGTGAGCAGTGGCACTGTGGCCGGTGCGGTTCCGATAGGCACCATGCCGACGGGTATGATTCTAAACTGAAAGATACGCCCCGGGTTGGCACCAGATTCGGCAGAGACGATTTCCAGTGGCGAGCTCCGCCCATTACCCCCGTTCGCAACGGTGCCAAGGTTCCTGGTCGGATCAAAACCAATCCACACGATGGCTTCAATCGTAAAGGCCCCGGTAGTCGCATCAGCATACGTGATCGCCACATTCCCCGGCGGGCTGGCCGTGGAAGGGCTCAATAAGGCATCTCTGGTGCCAGCGGCAGTCCCATCCTGTCCCCCGTCCACGGTGTTAAGCGCATTGCCAAACCCCGTAAATGACGGACTGCCCAAGGTGGCTCCGCCTTGCAGTCCAATCAGGTTGGTCCCTCCGGCTGCCGAATCCAGTACCGGCACCGTCGCCTGATCCATATGCCACAGATGCAGCGTGGCGGAATCAAGACTGTATGGCCCGACAATGGCGGCCTGAGTGCATGACATCGAGGCTGTCATCCCGGTCAAAAAGCCCAGGGTTAAGAATTTCTTTAGCAGGTTCGATTTGGTCGGTTTCATGGCTGAATTAGGGGAAAACACCTCAGATTTATTTTCAGGATCTCTCTAAGTTTATTGATGTCGGCACAGCAATCAACACCTATTAAATCGTTTGTTTTAGGATCACCGCTGCGTTCGTTACCCAACTGAATCCTGGGTGCACCAGAAGCCAGGGCAAAAATTCCCTATGGGGTAGTTACTCTCATACTACAATGAGCGTCTCCAACGTCTATCACCCAAGCGGGTGATACTACCTCCCCGCGTCAGACTGATGAGTCAGAGATCATCCGGGTCGGCGGTACTCCCCTTGGCCGTCATATAACGCGCCACTGCCTCGGTACGGGAACGCACATGCATTTTTTCATAAATATGCTTAAGGTGGCTCCTGACTGTTTCCACGCTCAGATCTATCTTATCGGCTATCTCCTTGTTTGAGTAACCCTTGGACAGCATTACCAGGACCTCCTCTTCACGAGCGCTTAAGCGAATGGTATCCTGCCGATTCCTCGATACCCGCCGAAAAGACTCAACCACTCGTCGCGCAATCTCACTGGTCATCGGCGCCCCGCCACTCAGTACATCCAGCAGGGCGGCCCGCAAGTCCGTGGGCTTCGTTCGTTTGAGCAAATACCCATCGGCCCCCGCCTCGAGGGCGAGGAACACCATTTCATCATCATCCACGGCCGTTAAAATAATAATTTGAGTCTTGGGCAATGACTCCTTAAACCGTGCCGTGCACTCGATTCCCGACATGCGTGGTAAAAAAATATCCATCAAAATCACATCCGGCCGCACTGAGGGAATGACCCGCAAAGCTTCCTCCCCGGTGGAACAGGTGCAAACGCATTTAAAATCGGAAAAGGATTCAATCAATCGGGTCCAGTTTTCCCGAATTTCCTTTTGGTCTTCCACCAGGGCCACCCGTAAAGGTGCCCGGCTGGAGGGCTGAACTTGAGGAATCGAAACTTGCGGCTTCATATTTTATTACTGCGTAGGCTGACTTGCCTCGGCTGGAGTTATCTTTTCCTTTTCTTGAACTGGCGCCACCTTGGCCGTAAAGATTCGCCAAAGCCACCCGAACCAATTGGAACGCAACCGTTGATTTTCCAGAGGCATCAGGAATTCAATGCGCGAACCATTTCCGGGCCGACTGACCACCCGGTATTCCCCACCCAATTCCTTCATTCGCTGTCCCATGTTCGTCAGACCATTTCGTTCGAGGTTGGCCTCGGCAGGTTCAAAACCGACCCCGTTATCTTCCACAATCACTCTGAGCATCATACCATCGCGATGGACTCTCAAAAACAGCTCGGTCGCCTGTGAATGCTTGGCTGCGTTGTTCAAGGCCTCCTTCACGGCCAACAGCAGGTTCCTGCGTACCGGCAAATCAAAGGTAATGCTGGGTAAATCCGGTTCGATATCCAGGCGGCAACGAATATTGCTGGAACGCAGGAAAAGCTGCGCATACTTGCAAACGTACGTAACGAAGTCCTTCAAGGTATCGCGCCGGGAGTTCACCACCCACACGATCTCGTCAATGGCACCCAGCACTCCTCTCGCCCTTTCACAAATCTGGTCAATTTGTGCCAGCGTCTCCGGTTCAGTTCTGCGCTCGCTCTGTGCCACCTCACCTAACAATACCAACTCTGTCAGCCTTGCCCCCAGGTCGTCGTGGATATCCCGTGCAATACGGTTGCGTTCCAGTTGCAAAAGTTTTTGTTCCTTGCTTTGCAAAGCCACCTTGGCCATCAACCTTAAACAGATGACCATCGCCATCCCGCATAAGGACAGTATCACCACCTGAAACCAGGTGGATCCCCAAAAATGCAGCGTCAATGGCTGAATAGGCGGCACGATCACCGTGCTCACCGGTGTCTTCCACCAGGGCGGGTCGCCTACCACACCCACAACTATGGCTGGATACCAACGGGACAAAGGATGTTCTTTGCTCCGCCAACCTTCCCCCTCGTCCGGCACCACATACCAGCTACGGTCTGAAGCCACTTCCAGCACCCGGCCATCAGTCAGTTGCATTCGGAGGCCGAGAATTAACCCGGCCTTCTGCCCTTCATTGAAAGCCTCAATTGCCAGCACATGTTTGCCCGGTGGCAAAACATAGCTGAGGTCGTATGTGCTCAACCATTTCCAATCAATGCCATGGCCAACCTTCCTACCATCCAGGAAAACGTCGTAGCCATTGTCCGCAGTGATACGCATTTCTGCTCGCACTACGGGATTATCCCGCGGAACCTCAAACACTCGCCAGAAACGGCAGGTTTGCTTATCCTGCGTTTCCTTGTCCCAAATCCAGGAACCAACCGCATTGGTTGCATCCAACACCGAATGCAACGGCGCCGGAATACTGTTAATCACTGAATACTGGGTGTCATTCGGAACGGGAGTTTGACCGCCTGCCCGCAATATTCCTAAAAGCAGCACTCCACACATGGCACCTGTTAGGAAGCCAAAACCTTTCCCGGCAGGAACACAGTTTTTTGGGTTGCGCCACATGACACTGGTGATATTACAACGAGCGTATCACCGAAGGCAGCCATCGCCAATCACCTTGTTGGGGGATGCTAAAAACCCCGCTACAAGCGGGGTTCGTTTAAACTGCGGATAAATCTGAGGGTTGTCTATCGCTGAACTCGGGCACCGCCGCCCTTCATGAGCTTCTCAACTTCATCCTTGGAAGCCATGGAAGTGTCACCCGGCGTGGTCATGGCCAGGGCACCGTGGGCTGCCCCGTAATTCACCGCCTTCTGTGCGTCTCCCGTGGTCATCAACCCATAGACCAGACCGCTGGCAAAGCTATCTCCACCGCCAACCCGGTCCAAAATTTCAAGGTCCGGATATTGCCGCGACTCATAAAACTTTCCATCCATCCAGCAAATCGCCGCCCAATCGTTGATCGTCGCGGTCTTGGCTGCACGCAGTGTTGTGGCGACGACCTTGAAATTGGGATAAGCCTTAACCGCTGTTTCGATCATCTTTTGGAATGCCGTGACATCGATGTGCAGCAGGTGTTCATCTGCTCCCTCCACTTGGAATCCCAGGCTGGCGGTGAAATCTTCCTCGTTCCCAATCATTACATCCACGTATTTGGCGATTTCCTTGTTTACTTCCTGCGCACGTTTTTGGCCGCCAATCGATTTCCAAAGTGAAGGCCGATAGTTCAGATCATAGGAAACCACTGTGCCATATTGCTTCGCCTTTTGAACCGCCTCAATGACCAGCTTGGGGGTGGTATCGGAGAGCGCCGCAAAAATGCCTCCGGTGTGCAGCCAACGAACGCCGAGCTTGCCGAAAATATAATCCCAATCGAAATCGCCAGGCTTCAGCTGGCTGGCAGCAGTATTGCCGCGATCTGGAATTCCCACCGCTCCCCGCGCGCCAAACCCGCGCTCCGTAAAATTCAAACCGTTGCGAACCGTCCGGCCCACCCCATCATAAGGGACCCACTTGATGAATTCGGTATCGACTCCACCCTGCAAAACAAAGTCTTCAATCAACCGCCCAATGTCATTGTCGGCAAACGCGGTGCAAACCGCAGTCTTGAAACCAAAGCAGCGCCGCAGACCACGGGCAACGTTGTATTCGCCACCACCCTCCCATGCTTTGAATTCCCGGGCGGTGCGTACGCGGCCTTCGCCGGGATCAAGGCGTATCATGATCTCGCCCAGGGCAAGCATGTCATATTTGCAGGAACCGGCTGGTTTAACATTTAGAGTTGGCATGCGCTATTAATTCAAGTTGTACCTATATGCTTCTGAAGTCCATGGATGTTTCCTCGCGATTGGATTTTAAATCAAGCCAAATTCTTTTTGAGCGAAATCGGCTCAAAACGCGGCGCACAGAGATGATTCACCCTTTCGCTCCTCATCGTAACGAAAAACCAGTGTTATTCGTGCCTGAGCGCTTCCACGGGATCCATGCTGGCGGCCCGAATCGCTGGATACAGTCCAAAAATAATCCCCACCAATCCCGAGATGGAAAACGCAAGCACCGGTGACCAAAAGGTTACAATCGTTGCCATGCCGGCAAAATAACTGACTGCGAAGGGAATCAGAATTCCCAGCAGCACTCCCATCACACCACCAGCCCCGGAAAGGATGATCGTTTCGACCAGGAATTGAATAACAATATCCCGCCTTTTGGCTCCCAATGCCCGTCGTATCCCAATCTCCCGGGTGCGCTCGGTCACACTGGCCAGCATGATGTTCATGATGCCAATCCCTCCCACCAAAAGCGAAATCGCGGCAATGGAACCAAGCACAATGTTGAAAATCTGTTTGGTGCGTTCTGCGCGCTTCAGAAGTTCAAGGGGCACCACCATTTCGTAATCTTTCTTTTTGTGATTGCGTTCCATCAAGTCCTTGATCGCCAGGGAAACGTTTATCACTTCATCGGGCTTGCCTACTTTCACGGTAACCTCATGCAATTGCACCCGCTCGGCCGCAAAACTGCCCTGCCGGCGCTTCATCAAAACCTCACCGTATCGGGTCTTGGCGGTTTCAAGGGGAATGAACATCCGCTCCAAAGTCGGACCTTGGGTGGCTCCTGTGACCTCATCTCCTTTGGCCGCCTTGGACTGCGGTTCCATTACCCCAATAACCCGATAATAAGCATTTCCCACCCGCACGTCCGAACCGACCGCTTGCTGCAATGGAAACAACTGCGAAACCATCTCCGAACTGATCACACAGACGTTTGCCTTCTCATCCATTTCTCTTTCCGTGAAGAAGCGTCCTTGGGCCACCTGATGATTTCGCATGGTCGGATACCACGGAACCGTTCCCAGTATCTCACAATCGGTCTGGCGACTGATATTCCAGACATATTCGCGCATGATTCTCCCCGGCACCACCACGGTCACGCCGGGAATGGTATCTTTGATCGCCTTTATGTCCGTATAGGTGAGGCCATACTGTAAGATGTAGCTTTGTCGGTTGTTCTCGGAGACCTTCCGCTCCTCCGAAGGTTTCAGACTCTTTAAAATAATGTTCTGACTCCCCAGATTCTTGATTTGCTCCTGGGCTTCGTGGCTGGCTCCCTCGCCAATGGCCAACATCGCAATGACGGAACAAACGCCAAATACAATTCCCAACGCGGTCAGCAGTGACCGCAATCGATGCAACCAAAGGCTCTTCACGCCCAGGCGGATGATGCGTTTCATCCGCGCAGCTTTCATGCCGCGCAGAAAGCGTACGAAATCTACAAACTCAGCAGCATTCTTTGTGCTTTTGGAAGGGGAACTCATGCCTTGGAAACCTTCACGTCGCTTTCCACCTGCCCATCGCGCAACCGGATTGCCCGATCCGCCCGGTGAGCCACATCATCGTCATGCGTCACCAGGATCAAGGTCTTGCCCTGCTGATGCAGGTCGTCAAAAACTCTCAGGATTTCTGTGCCTGAGTTGGAATCGAGATTTCCCGTCGGTTCGTCTGCGAGGATTACCAATGGATCATTCACCAGAGATCTCGCGATGGCCACACGTTGCTGCTGTCCACCGGACAACTCAAAGGGTTTGTGCCATAAGCGCTTTTCCAGGCCTACCAGTTGCGCCAGGCGGATTGCTATCTCCCGCGACTCCTCCTCCGGCCTGTCCTGGTAATAAAGCGGCACTTCGATGTTTTCCACCACCGAAAGCTGCGGGATAAGATTATAAGATTGAAAAATAAATCCCAATTTCGCTCCCCGTACGCCAGAAAGATCGTCATCTGGCATCTGGGAAACATCTTCCTCGCCCAGCAGATAACGCCCGGAAGTGGGCCGATCCAGGCAACCCAATAAATTCAGCATCGTGGATTTCCCGCATCCCGATGGCCCCATAATGCTGATATACTCCCCCTGCTTGATATCCAGCGTAACTCCGCGCAACGCTTCCACCAGTACGGGCCCCATCTGATAAGTTTTGCGTACGTCCTCGAAACGCACGATGGATTTACGCGTCGCAATCGTGTTTCGCTTGGCAGCGGCGAGTGTTGAAGTTACGATTTCCTGGGACATTTTTTCGCCCTCGGGTTCAAGGCTATGCTTTTTTCTTTTCAGTCGTCGCGGCCGGCGCGGACTTCTTATCAACCGCTGGTTCTTCAGCCTTCTTTTCCTTGTCGCCGCTGCCTTCCGGGCTCCTGAGACAAACCTTCTCTCCTTCAGCAATGCCTTTCTTGATCTCAATGAATTCATCGTTGAAATCGCCGACCTCCACTTCCCGCCGTTCCTGCCGGCTTCCCTTGGCAACGTAACAAAACTGTTTGGTTCCTTCCGTAATCACAGCCTGCAATGGAACAGAGACTACGTCGTCCAAGGAACTAATCAGGATTTCCACTTTGGAACTCATCCCCGGTTTGATCCAATCCTGAACTTCACTGATCGTTATGGTGGTAAGATAAACTTTCATGTCCGGATTCATCCACATGTTCTGCGAATCGGGCAGTACGGCCACCTTGCTGATTTCCCCCATCAACTTTTTGTCAGGAAACGCTTCCACCGTGATCCGCGCCTTCTGTCCTTTCTTGATTTTCTTGATGTAGGTCTCATGGATGCGCACCTTGACCGCCATCTTGGTCATGTCAGGAATCGTGATGATGGGTTGTTGCTCTCTCACCAGCGCCCCTTCCCGCACCTGCTCTTCACCCCCGTAATAATATGCATTCATGTTGCCACCGCCATAAACCACCAACCCCGGTTTCTGGGCTTTGATCGTGCACTTTCCCATTTGCCCGAGCAGGTCGCTCCGTTGATGCAATTCCAATTTGTAACGGCCTTCGGCGGACCTCAACTTGGCCTCGGCCTGTGCCAGCTTGGATATCGCTCCTTTGCGTGTGCGGTCCAATTCCCGCACGGCTTCCACATATTTGGAGAGCGCCTCCTCGCAGGTCTTGGGAAACTCATACTTGATAAATAAATTTCGCGCCGTATCGGCGGTTTGAACCTTGAGCCGGCAGTTTTCATACTTGAACTCATCCCCCTCCAACTCGGTCTTGGTGACGAATCCTTTGCCAAAAAGTCGTTGGGTCCCTTCCAACTGTGTCTTGGCCTGCGACATTTCCTTTTGCGCCACCTGGAGGTCATCCTCATTCTTGCGGATCTTCTGCTTCATCTCGCCATCGCCCAACGCCTCCTCCTTCGCATACTTCGTAAAATCGATGGCAATTGATTTTGGCTGCATCAATGAGGGATCACTGTTCACCAGCTTGATTATAGCCTCTGCTTCCTCCACCGGGTCCGGTGCCTGGGATTCCTTTTTCTCTCCTGTCACGGCTTTTTCCGTCGCATCCTCCTTCTTGATTGCCACTTTTTTCACTTCAGTTTCGGCAGCCTCGGTTCCCTTTGCGGCTCCACCGCCCAGAGCCAGCTTCTTGTTATCCTCCACCTCGGAAGCCACGCGCACAGCCACGTTGGTTTCAAGCAACTCCTCGGGTAAACCTAGACGAATGATAATTGTCTTCGTTGTCTCCGCCCCCATGGCCTTGTCGAAATCCATGCGGGCAAATCTGGCCTTTTGTATGGCTGCATTCAAATCGCTGAGATTCTGATTGACCTGGATTTCATAGGCCTGCTTCGCATCCGTCAGCGAAGCAAGATTGGATTCATAATTGATATCCTCCGTCGTGATTTGCTTCTCAATCTCAGAGGAATCAAGCTGTACCAGAACCTTGTTGGTCTTCACGTCCTCCTCGGATACCAGGTAACCTTCCTCGACTATCTTCAAAATCTTCACCCCTTGATAACCTCTTACCTCGCACTTCACCGCCTGGGATTCCAAGGCTTCTATGCTGCCGCCCTGCAGTACATTAATTTCCAACTTGCCCCTTTTGGCCGTGAATGTAATGCCCGCAGCCGTGTGCTTCCCCCTGCCGAAGACGAAAAATAGAATGACAACCACCAGCAGTGCCGCGGCGATTTTTCTCCAGCGTGGCTGGCCTGAAATAAATTTCCTAATCGATTGCACGATTTACCTCCTCGAATTGACCATTGTCCTTGATATAAAGAATCCCCAGATTATTCCAGAACTGCAACCGCGCAATGGTATGGCCAACCAGCGCGGCGGTAAGGGCGTTCTTGGCAGCGACCAAATCGTTTTGGGCCGAGACCGTTGCTTCGGCCGTGCCCCGCCCTAATTCAGAGAGCAGGGTCTGTTCCTCCACGCGCCGCTCGCCCAGTTTCACCGCAATTTCGTTGATCTCGTAGTTGCGTTTGGCCTGATCCAGGCTGCGCAAACCATCGCGCACCTCCAGTTTTATTTCATCGGTCGTCTGCTCCAGGTTGCCTTGGGCTACTCTGACATCAATCAAGGCGGCCCGGTAGACATTCCGTTCCGCTTTCCTCTCCAGGGGCAGATCCACATTTAACCCGGCAGTCCAGTGGTATCGATTTGGCTCGGGGGCCGGAAAGAAACCACTGGTGTTCGGCTTGCTATCAAGCCCGGCATTGGCCACCAGATCCACCTGCGGTTTCAAACCATTGGCAGCGAGTTTGACGCGCCGCTCGCTGTCCTCCACTTTGTCCCGCACATTGTAGAGATCAAGCCGGGTGGTCAACGCCACCTTCAGAGCCTCCTCCGATGAGATGTCAGGGTGAAGGATTTTCAGGTCCTCCAACTCCTTGTCATCCAGAATGACATTCAAATCCGTGGACAAGCCAAGTTGTATTTTGAAACTGTCCAAAGCCTGTTTATACGTGCGAATGGCGCTGATCCAGGTGCTTTGGTTCGATAACTCCTGCTGCTCGAGTCGCGCCAACTCCGCCTGTTTGGTTCGGCCCTCGGTCGCCAGCGCACGGGTTCTCTCCGCACTCTTCTTGAAACTTTGATAGCCGAGATAGCTGTTCCGTACGGTATCGCGATTTTGCAGGACTCCATAATACGCCGTCGCGATCTGGACGCTGAAAGTTCTGCGATAACGGCTGAAATCACGAATGGCGTACAAAAGGTTGCGCTCCGAATCCGTAAGGTTTTCTATCGCCACAGTGTATCCTGCACCCCGCCAGAGTGGTTGAACAAAGTTGGCGGCCACTTGTGAAGAAGTGAAGGTTTGGGGACTGCCACTCAGGTATCGCAGGAAATCGGTCGTAATGGCGGCGGAAAGCCGTCCGCCGGTTTTTAAAAGCCAATCAAATCCCGTGCTGCCATTACCAGCCACCCGCTTCTGTTCCACGAGATTATCACTTACGGCTGTCGTTGGCAGGTGGGTGATCGGATCCACGATTACAGCAACGGCTTCCTCGGTTTCCACCGAGTAGGCGGCACTCCCCTTTCCGAAGAAAATGGGATCATACTCATGTCTGGCCAGAGTCAGCGATAACGCCTGCAAATACAACTGTTCCTTGGTCCTCTGATAAACCCGGCTGCTGTGCACTGCCACCTCCAAGGCCGCATCCAGAGAAAGAATCCGCGCCTCTCGCTCGGATTCCGCATCGCTGCCCAACGTTTCATCTACATTCGTGGACACGGGCAACTCCAACGAGAAGATGTTGGTATCCTCAATCGTGAAATGGCGATCCATGTTCGGAATCGTCGCCCCCTTTTCCCGGATCACGGCATAAGTTTCCTTATCAGCCGATTTTTTGTAATAAGAAGTCGTGCACCCTTCATAAAATAGAAGGGAACAGCTCAAAAGAATTACAACAATTCTTCGCATTCCTTTTAGGGTCACCCGATTTTTCCACTATCTGACTGTGCTGCCTTCTGAAAAGCAACCTTAGACTGAGAACATCATCCTAATAACTCCGCCATGGTCGAAAAGTTGCCGAAAAAAGGCGTTATCCTCGGGAACAACACTCCTTGCAGGCAAAGTAAACGACCGCCAATCGCGGATCACTAATACAGGCTTCGTGAACATAGACATGCTCTTTTCTTTTCCGTTCAAACGAGATTTGAGCCTCCTTCGCGCTCCTCCTACGCTTAGTGCTCGACGGGGCAAAGCCGCATGTTTAGGATCAGATGTGCGCCGAACAGGGTGAGTGGCAAGGCGCTAATATGGCTTATATATGCAAACAGTCCGCATCATGAAAAAGTTACTCCTGCTACTCGTCGTGACCGCACTTTCCTTCCCAGCCCTGGCTGCGGATAAAACCACTCTTCCAAAGATTCAAGTGGCCAAGGATGGCTTTCCCACCGGCCAGGAATCTCCTGAAGGCGCGGCTTGTGATATTGCCCGTGCTTATATTCTTAGCGACAGTCAACTTTTCCTGAAAACCTGCGCTATCCCCTATGGCACCGGGAAGGTCCGCAAGGCTTACGCAGATTATTTGCTGGAAACGGTGACCCGCCTGAAGAGCGAAGCATCGCAAAAGAGTTCTGCGCAGATGCCCCTGACCATCGGCAAGGTTTACGTCGCGCGGCATCTCAGCGATAAAGGTGTGGTTCCCTATGCTCGCCAAAAGTTCGAATTTCAGGACGTCATGTTTGTAGATGTAGTCGTGATCAGCAATACAGGCAAAAAGGCACTCACCCGCACACTCGTCCTCAAATCAAAAGAGGGTAAATGGTGTGCCCAACCTGACAATGATGCCTCAGGCCTGCCCGGAGCAAACCCGGCACGCGAGCAGGCTTCACAACACGATTTTCAGGAAGTGTATCAGATCCAGAAATGAAGCGCTGGAAATCGGAGATTCCCAGTGAAAACGTCAACTCCACAACGGAATAGAGCCACTTTTCTTCAAATCTAACTCCATGTTCAAGCGCAGCTTACTTGAACTCTCAGTCATTCCGCTTTAAGTTCCCTAAATTCGTCGGACTGGTAGCGGACGAATCCAACAACTGAAAGGACTCAAAGCGGAACTTATGGGGATGGCGATTAAATGTGTTCTGGAAAGGGAAAACCTGAACACACCTTACATGGAAGGCAAGTCGCTGCTGGCTGCCTATTGCGGCGAAGGCCTGGATGGCTATCCCGAGGAGGCTCAAACTGCTGACAACATTATCCTGGTCAATTTTAGCGATGGCCACCCCATGCCCAATGGCACCCGCGGTTCAGGAGACGCCCTGCTTTCGTCCCTGGATGAATTTCTTTGTCACGGTCCGGCCCTCCGCTGGCACGAAGCCGGCAAAGGCCTGGGAGCAGTCAGGGACATTCTCGGAAAAATCCGCGACGGCGGGGTGATGGTGAGTGTTCCGTCTGATCTGGGTCACTGCTGCGACCAGCGGGAATTTAACACCGCCGTAATTTTCGATCTCGAGCAACTGGAACTCATCTTGGAATTTGCCCAAAAACGGCGAACCAAATTCTGCCTCACCTTCGAAGTTTAAACCGACAAGACCATCATCCGCCTGTTTTCCGGCTTGGGACCAGCGATCCAGACTAGTTTCAGTATTTCATGCCGCTGGTAATTTGATCCAGGGTGCCATAGCCATACGCCTAGCTGGTATAAATAATTAGGGCCGAGCCGTTCAGGATCGGACCAGCCGTCTCTGCTCGGGAACGAAAACCCTGGCAAGTTATTCACGCCTTCCCAACGGCGCACGCCGGGTGAAATGCTAATGGGCGACGCCTTTTCTGACCAAAACCGCATCTTGATTCTGACCAATTCCTTGCTTTCGAATGCAGACCACCTCAAAATATTCCGCCCATACACGCTTAATGTAATCGTGTGTGTGAAAACTTGTTTGATAAAAGTCTGGCAACCCATCCGTTGAATCGCGGACGGAATAGTAGAATCCTCGTTTCATCAATTCTCCATGAGCAGTTTCACCATAGGCAGGCTTCTTGAGTTCATCGAAGTGATTCTCACCATGTGTGGTGAAGAGGCCATATCCGCCCGGCTGGATGATTCTGGAAAGCTCCTTTAGCCACGCGTGTTGCATGTCCTCGGGTAGGTGTGTGAAAATACTAATGCCAAAGACAAAGTCGAATGTCCCATCCGCATATTTGGTGGGGGGCATGAAACCATTTGCGTCCAGATCGTTGAATGAGGTGTAATTTTCCTTCAACCAGCGAATAGCCTCTTCGTCAATATCAGTGCCGCTGATTTTCTTGGGGGCTATCCGGTAACTCATGGGAATCATGAAACGCCCGCAACCGCATCCAAAATCAAGAATGTTTTTGAACCGGAAAAAGCTTTCTCCATGACTTTTCAGTAAATCCTCGATGTCATGAAACATGCGTTCACCATGGTTGAAAAATTCCGGGTAGTATGACCCGGCCACCCTGAATTGAAGGTGTTTTGGCGGGATGGGTGGCAATCCGTCTTTAATGCTAAGAAGCGAGATGAATTGCTTTAACTGAGTGTCGGTATCGGTAGTCCGTTCCTCAAGCGCCTTCAACCTGGGTAAAATTTTACGAATTGCTCTGATTAATCTTATGGGTCTTATTGCCATGCGGAACGTCCTTGCTGAATTTATTTTTCTTTCTGCTGTGAAAGTGGTGGTGAGCTAATCGTCTATTCGAATGCGATCCAACCTATTTCGTCGGGCATCGATTTGGATGCAATCTTCGCTTTGTCGCTCTGCCGCTCAATCCCGGATATTCTTGAGATTTTTGGTTGACTCATGGAGACCGAGGGAACTCACGTAAGAACCTTTCATACAGAAAGATATATCGGAAGACGCATAGCCTTTCATCACAATAATTTTAACCAAGTTCTGACAATGAATCAGACGATGATTCGGGTGTCAACGTAAAATCCAAAAGGGGCCACCCATTAGGATCGCTTCAATTGAAGCGGGTCCGGAATCAAAATTGAAATGACGGGGTTCGAGTTGGTACTTAAGAAAACCAGCTCCTCGGCAGTAGCAAAAAACCCAAAAGAAAAATAATTGGGAACGATACCTTTTTATCTCTTGACCCAATGCCCTAATGGGTGACCCCTTCAAGGGGCGCCACTTTTGCTCGATAAACATTGGGTTTTGTAAATAATAAGCCGGACCCAGCCACAGTTTTCAAAAACCTAATTTGGACACTAGTGAATTATTAATAGGTGTCTCCTCTTTCTAGGCACTTGGTGCACTGGTAGCGTGTAAAGTTCAAAGATTATTTTCTCTGCGGTCAGCCAATGCTCTGCGCAAATCTGGTGTCGATCCATCTAGAATTCTTGCCCATGCAAATCCCCAATCCGAGAGTGTTTGGGAGAACTGCTGCAAAAAATCAGCTGAAAAATAGGAATTCGTGACCCACCAGCGGTATCTATCCCATCCTTCGGTAAGGATAATAGTGGCTGACTGCATTTGTTTGATTCCTATTACTCCAAGTCCGCTTTTTCTGCATTCCAAATTAATGCTTTGCAAGGCATCGAGGATTTCCTCGTTGATAGCTTGCAGCTTTTCCCCCGAAGCCATTCCCGAGACTTCGGACTCCATGAGGAAATTTGTAAATGAGTCTTCTGTTGTTCCGGTCGAATGACGTTCAATTACATCAAAAGCGCTTTGCAGATTCATGTTCATGGGACGAATGCTCGTCCTGAATTGATTTCAATGTCAATACGAGTATGTTTGGGATCTTCAATAGCACTCGGAATACTGGTATACTTGACTTCCAGCCAATTCCATTGGCCTTAAAGGGGTCAAACCAGAATGGCGCTTACTTAAGGTTTAACCAGTTTGCATTTCTTTCCTTTCCTGTATTTGCCGCGATGGGCGAGTTCCCGGAAGACGTGGCGCGGTTGGTTGAGCATTTGATATGGTTTGGGTCGGCGTTTGACGGCGCGTGGCTCCCGCCTGCCAGGTCTTAAGGGGAGCACATCCTGGGCAATCACTTCCCTGAGGCGCTCGATCAACTGGACTCGCAAGTGGCTGGTTTGGGCCGCCGCCATGGCCGGGCAGTATTGGCGCACGGTGGCGAGGGCGCCTTTGAAACTCAAGTGCCGGACGTCACTGTCCCCGCTGGCTGCGCTCTGGAGCATCACCCGGCGCAACAGATTAAAGGCAATCAAATGCATCCACACCTCCTTTTCCACCATTGCCGGGGATTGGCAGCGCAACACCTCCAGGCCCAGGGTGGTCTTCAAGTCGCGAAAGGACAGTTCAATCTCCCAGCGCCGCAGATAAAGTTCGGCCAGCTCCTCAACTGGATAGCGCACCGGATCCAGCAGGGTGGTCACCAGCATCAATTTTCTTGTCCGCATGCCCCTGGTGCAAACGATCACTTCAAACACCCGCACCTGCATCTCCGAGGGAACAGCTGCCCATTCCTTTGGTCGCATATACTCAGGCTTCTGGTACGGCTTCTTCCATTGCACCAGCCATTGGCGAGGCCCCAGCTTCTGCTTTCGCTGCAACCGGCTGCGCCGGGGATGGCGCACCTTCTTGCCCTGGTGCAGGCGAAAGAGACAATCGACGCCCCGCCCGAGTAAAAGCGCCAGATTGGTGTAGGAGCTAAAGCCCCGGTCCCCGATGATGAGGTCGCGGCGGCGCAAGCCTGACCACAACTTCCGGAACAAGGGAATCTCATGCACCCGCAGGGAACCCCTGGCCCAGTTCAGGGCCAGCCCGCTGGCCAGGGAAAACAAGGCCACCACCTTCAGGGTGGGAAAACCGCACCCCGGCTTTTGCGCGCCCGACTGGGGAAACTTTTTCTGGTTGGCCGCCGTGTCAGGCAGGGAGAAGGTGGTGCCATCCACCAGTTTGACGGCATGGCCCCGCCACCGGGGAGGCTCCGGTCCGAGCGTGGCCTGCAAGATGGCTTGCAGGCGTTCCAGCGGCAGCCGTTGGCGGGCCCGGCAGTAGGCGGCGGTGCCAGCCTGCGCCCGGGTCCGGCCAGCCTGCGCCTGCCAGTCGCTGAGCAGCTGGCGGACCACCTCCCGGCAGGCTGTTCCCGGGTGGAGGGCTTGCCACAGGAAAGCCCAGAAGGTCTGGCGCAGGGTGTAAAACCGCTCGCGGCTGTTGGCCCCGGCCCGGGAAAGCAGTTGTTCGGGAATGAAAGGAGCAAACAAGGCTTCCAGCTGCGGGAGGGGCTGTTCCGCCAGTGGCGGGGAAGCCTTTTTGGAGGGAGCCAGCCGTGACCGCCAGGCCGGGAAAAAGGGCGTATTCATAATTCAGGAAGTATATCTACTTCCTGATTTGACCGCTCCGCTATACTGGAAGCTCAAGAAAAATGAAAACACCAAAGCTGCCTCAATGGGAGCAGGAATTGGCGCAATGCCGCCAACAACTCAGTCAGTTGGGCTGTTTGAGCGCCGGCTCCGTGGTGCAACGGCGGCGCGGCCAGTCGGGCAGCCCTTACCGCTGGACCCGCAAAGTGGCGGGCAAAACCGTTACGGTGAGCCTCTCCAAGGCACAATATCACTGGCTTAAGCAAGCCATCGCAAACCACCGGACAGCCCGATCCATCCTGAATCGCATGGAACAATTATCCCGCCGCATTCTCTTTGCAACTGTTCCCGGAGTAGTTCACCGCAAGCCGCTGAAAGATAAAGTTTTGGGCCTTAAGTAAGCGCCATTCGGGTCAAACCAAAGTAACGGCACTTTGCTGACGCATCAATTACAAACCTCCTCAAGGCATATTGTATTTAAAGGTGATGTTCGTGGCGCCGCTGTTTACGAAGCAAGAATTGGCGACTTTGGCAACGATGCCAGTGCCGGAACTGCTGGAACCGTAACAACCCATCGCGATACCCGAAATCAAGAGCCCTGTGCCGGAGTAGCTGCTGCCAGTACAATTATTGGCGGTGGTGGCAGAAATTCCAGCCCCAGTCCCGCCGGACTGGCCATTGCAATTATTGGCGATGGCGACTGCCAGGCCGGTGCCAGTACCGCTGGTTCCCTGACAATCATTGGCCGTGGTCGACAAAAGTCCCCAGCCGTTACCGGTATTAGCACCGTAACAATTGTTGGCGGTGGCGGCGGAGAGACCGACGCCATTGCCGCTATTCATACCCATACAATTGTGAGCTAAAAACACGTTAAATCCGTAGCCGCTCCCGACTGTATCGGCGCGACAGTCCGTGGCGATGCCGCCATTAAAGCCAGTGTTGCCGCACTCTTTTACAGTGCAATGAGACATGTTGTCGGCATAAATGCCAAAATTTCCCACCGTCTTGACCATGCAAAATTCCACCACGGTGGAATTTGCCGTGTTTAGATAAATCCCATTGCTCAAACAACCGGAAACCGAGACATCCGACACATGGACGTTGATTGGCATCGCATTGGTGTACATGATGCCGTTCACAAACCCGCCGCCACTAAATACTCCGCCGTTGTTGGTCACGCTGCCGTTGATGTGTCCGTTGAGAATGGTGATGTCGATGTTGGTAACCGGCAACAGGATGCCTGCGCCAGTGGCACTCTGAGCCGTCGAAGAAACGGTGAAACCATTCAAATTCAGCGTCACTTGATTGGCATTGATCGTGATGGCATTCCCCGAACTCACCGTGATGTTGGTCGTTAAATAATAGGAACCCGGCTTGGTGATGGTAATTGGTGCGGCTGAAAGTGGCGTGCGCGCCTCAATCTGGTCGAGTGACTTCATGGTCGGCGCAGGTGCGCCCGGGGGCATTAGTGCACCCTGCGCGTGGAGAGAGGATGGATGCAACCCGAGGGTTAGTATCATGGTCGCGACAAAAGAAGGAAATTTGTTTTTCATACAATGGGCCGATCCTGATTATTTACACCTTAGATTTTTTGTTTGGGGCGTAATTGGACCAAGTAAAGCCAACTCCTGACACAGGTCCAATTGGCCGCCACGGAGTGAAGGCTAGGAAGGATTGCGATTCAGGTCAATCACCTGGGCGCTTACCGCAAGACTTGCAATAGGTTTTGGTTGGTTATAAACCATGCGGATGAGATGCCCAAAAGCATTATTCGTTGCCACTTTCTGCCTGTTGACCCGGTTTGCCTGCGCTGAGAATCTGACCACGCTGGATAAGCAGACTTTTCAAAATTATCGGGTGGTGAAAACCGAGCCCGATGGCATCATCATCATGCACGCACAAGGGGGTGGCAAAGTGGCTTTCACCAATTTGCCGCCGGAATTGCAAAAGCAATATGGCTACGATCCGGTGAAAGCAGAGGAATTGGCGAAAAAACAGGAAAAGATTCGCAAGCTGGGCAGATTGGGTGCCGTTTACCGTTTGAGTGAACTTGAGCAAGCCAAAGCCGAAGCCAAAAGGGATAACAAACCCATTGCCTTCCTGGCCACTGCGACTTCCTGCCTGCAGGCGACCGAAGTTCGTCCAGACAACAGTTCCATAGCCGCAACCATCCAGGACTTTGAAGCACTCAAGAACGCCACCGTGCTCGTCTTTTCTGATTCGTTCACCGAGAATCATACCGAGCCTCCCATCGTTGATGCCGCCTTGCATCCGCCGGATGATGTTCACTATACCGTCCCGAAAGTCATCATTGTCGATCCGGATATTAGCAAGGTGATTTTTGTCGTGCGTTACGCCACCAATGCCACGACCCAAGCCAGGCTGCTTGGCTCCGCCCTTGCCAAAGTAAAAGAGCAAAAGAAACAATAGTTGAATCAAACGCCCACCACCGGATCTCATGACTGCGGACTGGATTCAAACCGTGACTTGCGCCTCGAAGGCTGTTAAAGGCAGTGGGATGCGCGCATATCTTTTATCACTGCTCCTATTGGCCGGCCTTTGCACGCTTCCCATGGCAGCGCAACCTTCTCCAAATCTCCAAAACCATGTCGTTCTCGATATCAATTCCACTCCCGAAAACCCGCGCAATTCAGAAGGGGCATTTCTCAACCTGAAATCCGGGCGCATTTTGTTCCTCTACTCCCAATTTCGTGGTGGAGCGGCTGATGAGAGCCCTTCTCGCATCGTTTCAGTTTACTCCGACGATGCCGGTCTCACCTGGAACCAAAAGCCGGAACTCGTGGTCGACACCGGCACGAATCAAAACGTAATGAGCGTCTCCTTGCTGCGTTTGAAGAGCGGAAAAATCGCCCTGTTTTATCTTATCAAACAAAACCTCCACGATTGTCATCCCTGGATACAACTTTCGAGTGACGAAGCCAAAACCTGGTCATCACCAAAACTGGTGGTGGATGCGCCTGGATATTTTGTTCTGAATAATGACCGGGTTATTCAGTTGAACAATGGCCGGCTGATCGTGCCTGTGGCTTTCCATCGCTCGCGCAATTCCAAGCTGAATGATTATAGCACCTTTGATCCGCGGGCCATAGCTCTTTGGTATTTGTCAGATGATGAAGGCCAGATATGGCATGAGGCCGAAACCTGGTGGGCAATGCCGCTTGCAAGCAAGACCGGCCTGCAGGAACCGGGTGTGGTGGAACGGGCGGATGGCACTGTTTTGAGTTGGGCTCGCACCGATGCCGGCGCTCAGTATGGCTTTGCTTCCGCCAACTCCGGCGCGACCTGGTCCGCACCCATTGCCACCGAACTCAAATCGCCCGTTTCTCCAGCCAGCATCAAGCGCTTGCCCGGTTCAGCGGAGTTGCTCGCGGTGTTCAACGATCATTCCGGCCAGTTTCCCTTTCCCAAAGGCAAGCGCACTCCGCTGGTCGCCGCAATTTCACCGGACGGCGGACGCACCTGGAAAAAACGAAAGATTTTGGAAAATGACCCCGCCGGCTCCTATTGCTACACCGCCATTCACTTCACAGAAAATGCAGTGTTGTTCGCATACTTGGATTTCCGAACGCTTGCCGGCGGTAAAAGCACGAATCAACTCCGCATCCGCCGAACCACCTTTGATTGGCTGCGACAGGCCGATAAATAGTCACCACTTTTGAGCTAGGCGATAACCGCGGACTGCATTCGTGCCCACTGGATTATAGTCCGTCGGCCCTCTTTAGACGTGTTGAAGATGGATGACTAGTTTAACAAAGTTGCTCGAGGCTTGCAGCGAGAATGGCACCCCGCCCGAGCTGTCGACGTGAATTACGGAGCGATAATTTGGCAATATCTTAATTTGACTCTGCGGCCTTGGAAATAGGTCTTGGATTTCTAAACAAAAATCCAATCGCCAAAGCATTTGCGATGCAAATTCCAGAACCAACCTTGGCAATCGATAAAGAATACATGCCGCCATTTGCCATGGTGCGTAAACGTTTTTCTACATCGTAATCGGGCTGTTCGCTTAGAACATGCCGCGATTGCAATTCTCTGTATACGCTGTACGCGTGGCTGCGATGCGCTGCCACCGCCATACTTCCAAGGAAACACAAAGCACCTGCCGCAGCAAAATTAGCGATGATGAGCAACCATTTCACCTCTATAGCCCTTCATTTCAGCCACAATAGCAACTTTAACTGCAGGCTCAGGCGGAATAACAGGCGGGATTTCCAACACAGTTTCACGCTTTGTTCTCAAACAAGCTGGGAGCAATGTCCCGCGCCAGTGCCTGGCAACGAACAAGAATATCGGACGCAGATTCGCAACTGAGCGCAAACTCCGCCAGTTCCCTGGCCTCGCTCATTTTCAATCGGCGAATGAGGAACTTCACTGGCGGCACCAGGGCTGGTGCCGCACTCAACTCATCCACGCCCAATCCCAGCAGGAGTGGTATGAGCACCGGGTCGCCCGCCATTTCACCGCAGACGCCCACCCAGATATTATTCCGACGCCCCGCCTCCACCGTATTCTTAATTAAACGAAGAATGGCCGGATGCGTTGGTTCGTAAAGATGGGCCACCTTTTCATTCATCCGGTCCACCGCGAGCGTGTATTGAATCAAATCATTGGTGCCGAGGCTGAAAAACTTCAGGCGCCTGGCCAACGCATCGGCCACCAGCGCTGCTGAAGGCACTTCGATCATCGCCCCAATCTCCATGCCTTCATCGAATGGAATTTTTTCGGCGCGCAATTCCGCTTTGTATTGCTCGAGCAGGGCATTCGCCTGGTTCAACTCATCCACTCCCGAAATCATCGGGTACATCATCTTGACGTTTCCTTCAACACTCGCGCGGAGAACCGCCCGCAATTGATGGCGAAAAACCGTTGGCTCCTGCAAACAATAGCGAATCGCCCGCCACCCAAGAAAAGGATTCAGCTCCGTGGGAGCCTGGAGTTGCGAATGAAACTTGTCGCCGCCCAAATCCAGGGTGCGAATCACGACCGGTTGCGGTTTCAGTGCCGATGCTACCTGCTTGTAGGCCTCATATTGCTCCTCCTCCGTTGGCATCGTGTCCCGGTTGATGAACAAATACTCTGTGCGAAATAATCCCACGCCCTCGCCGCCATTGGCCAGCACCTCTTCGGCATCCCGTGGCTGTTCCACATTGGCTGAGAGGGTAACTCGATGTCCATCCAGGGTCACCGCCGGCTTCAACTGAATGTCGCGCAGCTTTTCCTGCAACGTGACCTGTTTGCGAATGATCTGCCCGTATTCGAACAACGTCTGATCAGTCGGGTTGATGATGATGACACCGTTGTACCCATCGAGCAGTATATAATCGCCGGTTTCCAATTCATTGCTCGCACCCTTCAAACCAACCACCGCCGGAATGCGCAGGGACCGGGCCATAATCGCCGTGTGCGAAGTCTTGCCTCCCACGTCGGTGGCAAATCCCAGCACGGTTTTCTTGTCCAGTTGGGCGGTGGTGGAAGGAGACAGATCGTAACTGATGATGACGCAAGGCTCTTTCAACTTGCGCAAATCGACCTCCTCCTGTCGCCCCGTCAAATTGTTAAGTATCCGCGAGGTGACATCCCGCATGTCAGTCGCCCGCTCACGAAGGTAATCATCCTCGATCGCGGCCAGAGTGGTGGCATATTTCTCCGCGACGGCGTGGAAGGCGAATTCGGCGTTAAATCGCTTATCCTGAATGTTGCGCAACACCTCATCCAGCAGTGTGCGATCTTCTAGGACCAGCAAATGAGCATCGAAAATACCGCCCTCCTGGGCTCCCATGCCATCACAGACCTTCCGCTGGACGTCCAAAATTTGATGCCGGGTTTGGGAAAGCGCCTGTTCGAGCCGGGCAACTTCTTCAGTTACCTGTGACTCAGGGATTTGCCGCTTGGGAACTAAAGCGTTTGATTTCCCCAGTACAAGCACCTTACCCCGGCAAACCCCGGCTGAAACCGGTATGCCGCGAAAAATTCTCTCACCTTTTCGCGCAGGCTCTGGCATGGGCAATCATTACAAGTATCCGGGCTTTTTGAAAAGACATTCTTAAATCAACCCCGATTCACCCTCCCCTGCTCCGCAGGAAAGTACCCAGACCAACCGGCTGGAAAAATCTCTTGCCATAAGCCCTGTTAATTTCATTCACTAGGCGCGATATCATAGGCTGATGACATGCTCGCGCACTCTCAATCTAAGTATGCACCCGTGCGGTAGTGTCCTCAAAGGAATTTACGATCATCATGAAAATTAAATCTTCCTCCAACCGCTCTGGATTGCTCGGCGGCGGCAACTGGATCATCGATCTGGTAAAAATTATCGATGTTTACCCGCAGCGCGAGCAATTGGCCAATATCCGAAGCCAATCGCAGGGCACCGGCGGTGCTCCCTACAACGTGTTGATCGATCTTGCCAAGATGGGTGCTCCGTTCCCGCTCTTCGCCGCCGGATTGGTCGGGGATGACTCCCTCGGCAGGGAAATCCTGCAGGATTGCCGTGACAACAAGATCGATACGAAGTTCCTCGATGTCACGAAGAAGGCACCCACCTCCTACACCGACGTCATGACGGAAAAGGGCTGCGGACATCGCACTTTCTTTCACGCCCGGGGAGCCAATGCCCTATGGCATGGTCAAGACCTGGACTTTTCAAAGACCAAGGCCCGCATTTTCCATTTGGGATACCTGCTCCTGCTGGATGCAATGGACGCACCTGATGCCAAGTACGGGACCAAGGCAGCCCGCCTGCTCGCCGCCGCCCAGAACGCCGGCCTGAAGACCAGCGTTGATGTCGTCAGCGAGGATAGCGATCGCTTCGCCAAGATTGTTAATCCTGCATTGAAGCATGTGGATTATTGCATCCTGAATGAAATCGAGGCTGGTAAGACCACGGGATTCAAAATTCGCCAGGCTGACGGCAAACTGGATACGGTTGCCCTTCGCCACGCAGCCGGGGCGCTGCTTCAGCAAGGCGTACGCGAAATAGTTGTCATTCACTTCCCCGAAGGGGGCTTTGCCCGGACACGCATGGGTGAAGATGTCTGGCAATCCTCTCTGAGATTGCCGGCGAATTACATCTTGGGAACTGCCGGCGCTGGGGATGCATTCTGTGCCGGAACTCTGTTCGGCCTGCATGAAGGGTGGGATTTGCAACGCTGCCTGCTGCTCGGTGTCTGCGCCGCCGCCGCTTCACTGGCCCATCCAACCTGCACGGAAGGCATGAAGTCGCTAAACGCGTGCCTGGCTCTGGCTAAAAAGTACGGCCTCCGCCCAAAAATGGATATTGTGGATTAAGGGGCACCATTGCCAGTTGCAGATTTCCAAAGCAAAAGCCCGCCAGAAGGCGGGCTTTTAAATTAAAAACTACCCAGGATAAACAATGCCGCTTAGGCCCGTTCCATGTATTTACCGGTGCGGGTATCGATCTTGAGCTTTTCTCCGGTCTTGATGAATAGAGGCGCCTGCACCACGATTCCGGTCTCCATGGTTACTGACTTTTGCACGTTGTTCGCGGAGTCACCGCGAATGCCTTCCGGAGCATCAGTCACCGTAAGGACCACGCTCGAGGGGAGTTCCAGGGAAACAGCCTTGTCTTCCACGAAGGTCATGGTGACCTGCGCGTTTTCGACGAGATAATTCTTCACATCACCTACGAGCTCGGGGGGCAAGGTGACGGTTTCATAGGTTTCGGGGTCGGAAAAGACGTAGTCTTCCAGGTCCTTATAGCTATATTCCATCTTGCGCGTCATCATCGGCACGACTTCGATTTTCTCGGTCGAGCTGAAGCGGACATCGGAGGATTTGCCCGTGCGGATGCTGCGGATGCTGGCCTGCACAAAGGCGCGGAGGTTGCCAGGCGTGCGGTGCTGGCTGTCCAGAACTACGCAGATATCACCATTATAATTGATCGCCATTCCACGGCGAAGATCGTTTGCTGTTGCCATAAATACTTATAAATTGGTTGGGCCGTGGCTTCCGCGACGGCGAACCGTGGAAGGTAACTAAAATGCCCCTGTTTGCAAGCCCAGAGTTAGCCGTTCTCGCGGTTTTATATCGGGGGAGACGCCAAATCTCCATCCCATAGAAACCTAATCTGCTTTGATCGGACCGCAGAGATTTTTGTTTCCTTGATGGATGGTTGGTGTTTACTCGTCTTACCGATATGAACAAAGCTTGGAATCGCCGCGACTTTCTAAAAACTTCACTCACCGCCGGGCTCGGAGTGGCCGCCGCAGGGTTGGCAGCCCCACGACAAGCTCTTGCGATTGAACCTCTTAAGCGTTCTGGCCAATCCAAAATGACGCTTAGTCTCGTAGGATATTCCTTCCGAAAGTATTTTACCGAGAAGGATCCTGCCAAAAAGATAACCTTGTTTGATCTAGTCGACTTTTGCGCTGATCAAGGTCTCTCCGCGGCAGAACTCACAGGTTATTACTTCCCTAAACCGGTTACAGAAGAATATCTAGCCAAACTAAAACACCACCTGCACTTGCGCGGTGTGCATCCCAGCGGAACTTCTGTGGGCAATAACTTCACCCTGCCCAAAGGGCCCAAACGGGATGAGCAAATCGCGATGACCAAAAAATTCATCGATACTGCGGCGTTCATTGGAGCACCCTACGTGCGGGTCTTTGGCGGTGCCGTCAAAGACATGTCCATCGATGAAGCCAAAAAGAACTGCATCGAAGGTTTCGAAGAGTGCGCCGACTACGCCGGGACCAAAGGCGTCTTCCTCGGCCTTGAAAATGACCAGGGCATCACCACGGAGGCCAGGGATGTTCTCGACATGATTAAAGCAGTCAAGAGTCCTTGGATGGGTTTAAACCTCGATACCGGGAATTATCACACGGATGATCCGTATGGCGATCTCGTGAAATGCGCTCCTTACGCCATCAACGTGCACTGCAAAACCGAGATGAAGCCACGCAACCAGGAAAGAGGCCCGGCTGACCTGGACCGCGTTCTTAAAATCCTCCGCGATGCCAACTATCAAGGCTACATTGCTCTCGAATACGAAGCGGCCGAAGACGCTTACCAGGCGGTTCCCGGATGGCTGAAAAAGCTGAAGGAAAAAGTGGCTGCTTGAGACACACCAAATGTAATGTCCGACTCAGTCAAATTTTCTGCGATCCCCAGCGGTCTTGTGGTGTTTTACCTACCAGGAGCCCAGATATGCGGTATTAAAACCTGAATCGATATAATCGGCCATTTGCCGTATCGGTTTCCATACGACGGCCCCGTCCAGATAACTGACATTTCCCCCAGCCGCTCCAATGGAGCGAACGGCTGCAGATGTAGCCTGGCCATTGAATGGATCCCCAAGAAGAATGGCGCCCCTTGGCCCGTGCGGTGCTCTGGACCACTTCAGGAAAGGCGACCATTCATTCAGATCCGCGAGCAGCGTCAGAGACGAGTCATCCGTAAGCTTGCAAGGTGAAAGCCAGTTCGAATAGCCGCCTGAAGCCGGCCAGGGCGTAAAGGTGTGACCACCAAGATAAAAATAGCCGATGGAATAGCCAATCCCTGGCGTGTACAAGCCTCCGTTTGTTCCCCAAAGAAAAGATGCGCTCATGTTGGGGCAGACCAGAAATTTTTCCGCGCCATTGGCATAACTCACCAGCGCGGTTCGCGTTACTGAAGGAATAAACGAAGCTGCCTGGTCACCGTTATCACGTATTCCCGAGGGTATCGTGTCATTATTGTCGTCGCCGTACAAGTGAACCGTCAGGTAGAACTGGTGAAGATTATTCTTGCACACCACCCGCCGCCCTTTTTCTTTTGCACTGGCCAGGGCAGGAAGCAGCAAGCCCGCCAGGATCGCAATGATGGCAATGACGACCAGGAGTTCAATCAGCGTAAATGCTGAGCGTCGACTTCCCATGAATTTTGGACCACACGAGTAACGCATACCTTAGATGACCAAATAATTCTAAGCAAAAACCCTCGTTTCCAGGCAAGCGTATTGGAACATTTGCTCATTCTTTTTTCACTTGAGGCAGCTTCAAAAAGAAACCTCCAGCTTCCTCATTGCGCCCCTCCCTGGGAGGCCGGAAACTGGAGGAAATTATACGATCTACCTGCTTTTTTCGATGATGAGCATGTTCACTGCTTGCGTCTCGGACTTTAACTCCAAACCCAGTTGCTCCAATAAAGCTCGTTTCAAAGCCTCCTTGTCCACGGGTTCTTTGTCTGGTTGGACCCAGTTCAAATCCATATCGTAAACATTGGTAAGCCCAGTTTTATCGACAACAGGCATGCGAAAATAGTCCTCCAGCCAAAAAGTAAGACCGGACATGGGGCTTTTATGGACGATAAGCCTGTCTTTGTAAGCGCCCGAAGCACCCTCACCACCAGTGTTTATTTTAAGTCCGGCCGCCGGCCGACTGACAACGAGGCTCAAAGCCGCCACCTCACGCCGCTCATGCTTCGCTTCAAATCCAAACTTTTCCTTCAATGCTTTTTGAAACTCTGCTTTTTGGTTCGCTTTAATTCCCACCAAAAAATCAAACCTGTTGGTAGGAGCGTTGGCAGGCATGATCATTCGGGCCAAACTTTCATCATATGCCCAGGCATAAAGGAACCTGATTGGCTCGCCCAACGATAAAACACGATTATCATCCTCCTGCCAGGCACCGCCTTGATCCGGCCACTTGGTGGTTTCTCTGATCTCAATTACTTCCGGCTCCCGATCTAATACTTTGTATGGGGCAAGACTCCAAATAATACCGTCCTTGGCAGGATGTTTGCCAATCTGATTAATCGCTATGGCGGTGCCTCCTCCCACAAAAAGTAAGCCCACGCATAAGCCTGCCAGTGCCTTGATCTTCAACCACCACATCCCTTTCATCGCCCCATTAGCGAGTGCCAAAGTGGAACCCGTTGCTGCCAGTCCTTTCGCTGCAGCCACCGCTGCCGCTGAAGATGCAAGTCCCACCGGCGCGGCTTGAACGGCGTTGGCCGTTAAAACGCCCACAAGCGCAACTGCAGAGACGGCTGCGCCACGTTTTAATAAAACGTGGCGCAGCTTATCCACTGCGCGAGAGATACGCTTCTGCGCCGTGTCCGGGTCGATCCCCAGTGCAATTCCCACCTCCTTGAGCGGTTTTTGCTCAAAAAATCTCAACACAATCAGATTGCGGTCTTTCTCGCCGAGGACGCTCATGGCCTCGTCAAGCAGTGGAGCGATTTGCATCCACTCAGATTCCCGCGCATCAATTGTTCTCCCCATTTCCATGACTTCTTGTTCCCGGCGTTGACGTCGGATTTCCGCCTTCAAGGCATCCGCAGCCACAAATCGCGCCGTGCGATACAACCAGCCAGAGAGAACCGTTCCCTCTTTTAACTCAGGCGCCTTTCTCGCTAAAACTATGAAAACAGCCTGAGTCACCTCCTCGGCGAGATGCGGAATGCGGACCTGCCGTAAAGCTGCGGAATAGACCAAGTTCACGTGGCGTTGTACCAACGTCTCAAAGGCCTCGTCTGATTGCCGGGCTATATATTAGCCAAGCAATTCCGCGTCTGCCAACGCTTGCATCTGCTTATTAATGGCCATCAAAAGAGAAATCCGACATTATTTTTTGAGAAATTTTCATTTTCTTTGGAAAAAAGATGAAAAGCACCCACCAATACCAACGCAAGCATCTGTTCATACGGGCTTTATACATTATTACAACCACCGGCTTGCTCTCGCATCCAGATGCTACAATCGCCTTTGAAAAGTTATTTTATGGCGACTTAAACCACCTACTGACTCAAATGAAAAGCATATGGATTCGTCGGCGGGGCGGTAAGACGCCGCAATTGTGTACCGCAGTACCGGACCACAAACTCATTCTGGTCAGAGTAACCGCCCAAGCCAACAAGAGCATCCGGGTAGTCGACCAGGCCGCTCTTATCCGCAGGCCGAAAATCGGAAATGATCTTCACCCCGTTAACGTAGGCATTCAGGCTCCCCTGCCAGACTTGTATATGAAAAGTATTGGTGGTCAGCACCTGTATTTTGGTCGGCTTCTCGCCCAGGTAAAAATGTTGGGAGAAATAGGCGACCTGCCCTTCCTTTTTGGTTTTCTTGATCCGAAAGCTCTCCCAATCATTTCGCTCCAGGTCTGGACAACCAAACGTCACCCCAGCCTGCTCGTCCCCGGTTGTGCTCGAAACAAATTCAACTGTTCCTTTGGTTTCAAAGTTCGGACCGACCCGGGCCAGAGATTTGATCATCATACCTTTCACCCCGCCCTTGACTTCCAAAACGTTGTTGGACTTCACCGTCCAGTCACCGACATCAGCCTTCCAACCAGCAAAATCGGCCGGCGGGGTGAAGTTTACCCAATCGCCCTTTTTGAGCAGCGATTCCATTCCTATGTTTTCCCTTCGGTTGCGAATGAATTTCAATCCATGTTCATCACCCTTGGCCAACACCTCCGCCTCGGCAAAAAGATCTTGCGCGCGCTTCAATTGGTTGGACTCGTAGGCATCCTCTCCTTGTTGCACCTTTTCCCTGGCCGGACCGGTGAGCGCACAAACCTTGTCGATGCTGGGCACCCAATTGGCATTCCATTCATTCAGCGCAACATCGTCATAAACATAGTTCAACTGCTCAAGGCAGCGGCGGCATTGGGCCAGGTCATCCGCGTGGTAAGCCACTACGGCATAATTCGACAAATAATATTTCTTCCAGCGGGCCTTCTTCGGTTCCTTGATGTAATTATCAAACATCATTTGCAGGTCTCGATACACATCAGGTCGCCGATAGATGGCATTATAATCGTCCTCCTGCTCTGAGGAGATGTCTTTTACAATGGTCAGGAATTGTCGCGGAACCTTGGTGTCATAACGGCCGGTCTTTAGACAGGCACGCCCCAGAGCCAGCATATCTTCATGGCTGCCAAACCAGCGCGGCCTGAATCCCCAAAACAAGCTGTGATAGGCGCCCGCACAGTCGATCTGTGCAGCCACAGCCCGATCAAACCAAAGCCGCATATCTTTGCGCGCATCCACGTTTTGGCCCATGGCCACAGCTATCATTTCTGTTGCCGCGGAAGGGTCTTGCGGATTCAGTTTCCACGATTGCGTCAATTCATTCTCAGCCCGGCTGAGATTATCAGTGAAACCGCGCCAGCCTTCGTCGGTAACACTGCCGGACGTGCCGCTGCCGCGCGCTTCCCAGGCTTTCTTCACATAGAAAACGCCGCGCGCATAGTGCACGAGCCACGGTTCCGCTCCGGGCGTCGACTCCAGCGTGTTGCAGACAGCATCCTTCCTCCTATCAAAGAAATTCGCGCCGTACCCTTCCATGATGCAGTCCTTAAGCACTGACATATCACTCTTGTTAAACTCCTTTTCTTTAAGCATGACGGCCAGCAGGGCCACGTTTTGATTGTCCACCTCCAAAAGCGCCTGGTTCCTATGCCAACCCTGCGCCCGATGCGCCAACTCAAGGTTCCAGCAAAACTTTACACTCGGAGCATAGGCCGCGACCTTCATGCCTGCGGCGGCCTTTTGGAATAATTCGTCTCCGGCCTGCGCTTCCATCTGGTATCTGGCGCAGAGAAAGAGAACCAACGGATCTTTGCAACCCAACTCCAGCACACGTTGAGCCAATTGGAAGCGTTCCAATTCCGTCATGGTAGTTGGATCACCCAGGTTGATCCTGGAGGCTTCGGTGATCAGCTTCAACGCCGGCTCATCCCATTTGGGATCGTGCAAGCCAACCGTCTTGTAAGCTTCAATCCACTTCACCTCATACCATTTGCGAACCAACTGCATGTGGTCTTCGACCGTGGTGGCTCCCGCAGGAAAGATGATGGGGCCGGTGCTGGCATCAGCCGGTCGCGAATAGTAACGATTACTGGTTTGTCGATTCTGATAACTCTTAAAAGCGGCATATCCCTTCGTCCCCATCACGGAAGCAGCAGTGGCAAAAACCAAAATGTTCACGATCAACCCAACCACACTCCAGGTTTTTTTGAATTTTGCAGAAAAACAACCAATGATCCCGAGAACGATGCCCAAAAACGTCCCCATCAAAATATAAACGTTCACCATTCCAGCCAGCACGTAAGCTGTTCCCCGGCCGTTTGTATTTCCAGTTCGGGTAAGCTCAGGCAAAAGCACCAGCGTGACCAGCAGTCCGGCAATAGCCGTCAACGCCAGCACAGATGAGATAAGACCTGGAACCGCATGTTTCCCGGCCCGGGAAGTACTGGAAGTGGCTGCGGCAATTAAAGCGCCCAATGGGATCCAATCACTCAGACCAAGATGCCATGCCAGGTCATCCAGCTTTAGCTCGCCCGTGGCCAATTTGGTTCTGACTTCCTCCAAAGGAAAAGCCCCCAGCTTCTGCGCGCCTCTTCGGATGTGGATTTCCATGTGAATTTGCTATTTGGTTTTTTCAGCACGAAGCAATTTTCTCTTGCTGCTCCCGTACAACATCAAAGTTCTACACCTATTCCCGGCTTGAATGCCAGATTTTTTGACTCTCCCTGCCACGTTGTCTTTAGATCGCCGACCCTCTGAATCAGGAATGCTGATTCGTTTTGGCAACCGATCCGCCCGGCAGGTTGGTGAGCCAGTATTGCGATGCATCCCGATCCCGGGAAGGTGGTATTTCATTCTTGCGGAATACACCCGTCGCCAGGCTCACCACGAAGAACAATATTAAAAACGCATTCGCGCAGAACCCGCCGATGTTCATATGGTTTCTGGCCCGTAAAACGAAAATTCCCACCAGGGAAACTACAATGCCGGCCAGGGCTGAAATCAGAAAGAAAACAAAAATCGCACCTGTTTCATACATGAATTCCACACCGCCTGCACTTCCGGCAGATTTTCCATTCGAAACAAGGGATATGAGAACCGCAAGGAACAGCAGTGCGAAAACGGCCAATCCCAAAACCACCAATCCAGGCCAATGAATGGAATTTCGAACTGGCAGAAGTGGAGGTGTAATCGACTGGGCAGACCAGGCCAGCACATCTTTCAACGGCACCCACCCGGTTAAGCCGTCATGCCAGGCCGGATCGCTCATAAGAACTTCGCCACTCGCCAGTCTGGCCCTGACCTCCTCAGTCGTAAACGGCCCAAGCCGGACCTGATTGTGAAGTATGTAATATTTGCATCACACAAGGAATAATTTGACTCTAAATGTTATGGTCATGCCTGGGCAAAAATCACTAAAAATCAAGTGGCTCGTTCGTTTCATGCACCGGCAAAGCTCCGTGATTCTCGCCTAAACTAACGGTCGACAACCCTGCCTGAACCTGCCACCGTGCCGGTAAGGAAATGAACACGCGCGCGGAATCATCCGGTTTTACCCTCATCGAATTACTTGTCGTCATCGCCATCATTGCCATCCTGGCGGCACTACTATTGCCCGTGCTGGCCACCTCCAAACAGAAAGCCCGGCAAACCCAATGCCTCAATAATCTAAAGCAAGTCGGCATTACCATCGCGCTGTACGGGGATGACAACTCTGATCATCTGCCCGGTCCGCTCTGGCAGGGATTATACAGTGTTTATGATGACGACAACAAACGCCTCCCTTTTTACACCGCTCACTACATGGGACTTCCGGAAGCCTCCAAAAATGCTATCAATGTAGCTCCACTCCTCGTCTGCCCTGGCTCCGCCCCCCTTTGCACCTATCCGTCCAACAATAAATCCAACTCCGTCTTCTGGCCGCTCAGTTATATCTGCAGCGTCGCCGTCACCAACCTCGTCACTGATGTCGTCACCCGCCCCTTCGGCTACCCGTATGGCAGCGTGCCGAGGGAAGCCAAATCTGATGAAGTCACCAAGAAAATGCACGAGATTCGCAGCCCTTCCGACTCCTTTGCCATCGTCGACGCCGACAAACTCAACGCCAACCCCCAGTCAGGCTATCATCAGTTCATACCTGCCCAGAAAGCTCACGGCAAAGTCCGGAACACCCTCTTTTTCGACTGGCACGTTCAGGCAGTCAAAGACTAACACTCCTCGTCATTGCGAACACCTCTCAGTCTTATCCGTTCCTCCTTTCCCCAGCCTCAAGGGGGGCGAGGCCCAAAGGGCCGAATTTACCTTAGCCCAGACCATCGGTCTGGGAATCGTTCAACAATAAATTCCCCGCTTCGGGCCCATGATGCTAACTTTTTTTCAACCCGCGCAATCCGAAGCGGAACAGGACGGCGCAATCCCTCCCCTTCCAAAGCATCTTCACCTGCAAGACTTCAATTCATGCACGTTGGCTAACACCAGAGTAACTCGACCCGCCCCACGCGCTTCCACATCCCTGCAAGCCCAAACCAAAAACAGCTTTAAGCTCAAACATATGTGGAAGCTCGAGACCTAAATCCATCATCTAGTTTCACTTTTCCTTCTAATAAAAGATCAAGTAGTCGGTTCCAATAATGTTCTGAAAATAAAGTTTCTGCCTTAAGATCTGAATTATTGGGAATCAGCAACTTTCCATTACAGGCAAGGCCGGAGAAAACTTGTGTGAGTTCCTTTCTTCCAATTTTTTCTCGTCTAAATTCAATGGGCAAAATATCCAGTGTGCAGAAAATCGACAGACAGAGCTGCTCAGCATCTGCGAGAGGAATCTCCCCAGGAGCTTTGTTCATTATATGAGCAAATAGATCCATAATCCTATTCACCTTTCGCCTTTTTCAGCTTATCGGAAATAGTCGAGTCTTGATTTTCATTTTTAGCTTCCTTGTCCTTCCTTGAAATTGTTGACTTATAATAGGGGTGAAAGTTCATAATCATTCCGACAGTTCCAAAAAATCCACATACCAGAATCTTGAGTGGAACTAGAATTGTTTCCTGGGTGCTTTCATCTTTCCATTCCAACAAGCCCACCAAAAACCAGAAGCCGCAAAAAGTGATGAAAAATCCATGACAAGCCAAGCTATCGCAATACTCCTGCTCCTCCAGATTGCGTTTCTAAGGATGAAAAATGGTCGATTAGAGCTTTCATCACACCGCCGTATAACAATTTGGGTATTGTTTAAGCGGTTAACCAACTTGTCCAAGGTTTGAAACTGGAATTTCTTACGCCAATTCATTTGTTGTCCCACTTAAGCGATCACTAAGGAATCGCCCTAATTATTTACACTCCATGAACAAGAACAGCCGCCACTCGCGCACACCTCAACACGGCTCCAAATAATCCGCCTCTTCATTTCCCGAGAATCAGACACGCTATCCATGAAAGTAAAGTAAGAACCCACCTCGAAACTCCCACGCCGCAGTGGGCCGGAACTGCTTGACCCATTCCTTGCTCATTCCCCCAATGCCGCCGCCAACACCTCCGCCATATGCTTCGGATGCACCGGCGTCAAATGCTCAATCTGATGACGACAACTCGTCCCTGACGCTACAATCACACTGTCACTCGGTTGTTTCCCGATCTTATCCACCAACGGGGCTGCCACCTTCAGCGAAAGCTCATACTTCGACTCGATCGCTCCAAACGCCCCCGCCATTCCACAACAACCCGTTTCCAACAGCGTGACTTTGCGATTCGGCAACCGTTGGAGCAACCGCGTCATGAACGCTGGATTGACCAACGACTTCGCATGACAATGCGCGTGAATCGCGATTGTCTCCTGCTCTGTGTTGAACGGAATCGCATTCGGCTCGCGACTCAAAAGATTCTCGATGAACTGTTCGAAGAGATGACACCGTTTCGAAACCTCCTCCGCACTGGCCAGCTTTAATTCGCGATAATCCTCCGCGAACATCGAATAGCACGAAGGCTCAAGGAACAAAATCGGCGTGTTGCTCCGATCCTGGCTCAACAATTCCAAATTGTGACGTCCCAACTTCGCCGCCTCATCCAGATTTCCCTGGCTGAACGCGGGCCGACCGCAGCAACGGCGATTATTCGGCAACACAACTTCAAAACCGGCAGCTTCCAAAACCGCCACCGCCGCCATACCAATGTTCGGCTCGTGATACCGCACGAAAGTGTCATCCCACAAAATGACCTTCCCCCTTGTTGGCCGGCGCGAATTCACATGCTGCGCAAACCAATGATCAAACCGCTCCTCCGCATACGGCGGCAGCGGACGCTTCGCTTCGATACCTAACGCACTTTGCATCAAGCTCCGCAACCATGGCCACTTCAAGCCCGCGTTGGCCAGAGACGGAAATGCACATCCGAGTTTTCCCAACAAATCCACATCGCTCAAAATCCGCTCCCGCAACGGCAATCCATCCCGCTTATGTCGCGCATAGAGCAATTCCGCCTTCAGCAGCGCCATGTTCACGTTTGACGGACACTCCGTCGTGCAGGCTTTGCATGAGAGGCAATTTGCCAACGCTGTTTCCAACTCCTCCGAACTCAGCGGATCTCCTCCATCAGCCCCGCGATGCTCCAACACGGCACGAATCGTGTTCGCGCGCCCGCGTGTGGACATGATTTCCTCCCCTGTCGCCACAAACGTCGGACACATCGTCGGTGCATCCTTGCGGCAACCACCGCAGCCATTGCACTGCTCCAGGTTGCCAACAAACGAATTATCCTTCGCTGCAAACGCCAACGTCGGCTCGAACGGCAGTTCCAACCTATAACCACCATCACCACCACCCATCCGCAGATTGGTGTCAATCTTGTAACGCCCATCCGGAATCACCTTGCCCGGATTGAAAACGTTCTTCGGATCAAAGACGGCCTTGATTTCCTTCGTCAAACTCATCAACTCCGGCCCGAGTTGTTCCGGCACATACTCCGTGCGCGCGATGCCCACGCCATGCTCACCAGCAACCGAGCCTTTGAATTGTTTGATCAACGCAGCGGCTTCATCGCTGAACTTGCGCATCTTCACCACATCCTCCGCCTTGTGCAAATTCAACACTGGCCGCACATGCAGCAACCCCGAAGCGGCATGACCATAAAATGATCCATGCAAACCGAGCGGCTTCATGATGGCCTTGAGCCCGGCCACATATTCCGGCAGATGCTCCGGACGCACGCACCCGTCCTCCACACACGTCACCGGCTTCGCGTCCCCTTTGCAACCCGTCACCAGTGAGAGCCCCGCCTTGCGCATGTTCCACACCAACCCAATCTCCTGATTGTTGCGCAGAATGGTCGTCCGCAGACCCAAATTTTTCTTCACAAGCAAATCCAGCCGCTCGGTGACATTGTCTTCAAAAAATTCAACCGCGAGAATCGCTTCGCACGGCTTCTCGTCCAACTCGAGCAAATCACGTGCAGCCTTGAACGCCAGTTGCCCTTTGGTCTGGTCGAACAACACGGAGTCAACATGCTCAATTGCTGCCGGTTTCAAATCCAATAATTCGACCGTTGCCTGCATTGCCTCTTCCACCGAGGAAAAGAAAACCAGGCCAATACCTCGGATTTTAGGCAGTGGAACAATCTTCAGTTCCGCCGAGAGAATCGCCCCGAGCGTCCCTTCACTCCCGGCAAACAGATGACTCAAATTACCCGGCTCTTTGAGAAACCGATCCAGCCCATAACCAGGACGCCGCTTGAGCAAGGCTGGCGAAAACTTTTCTTGAATCTTCGCCGCATGTTCTCGAATCAATTTGCCGATGAACTGCCGCTGCGACCGCAGTGAATCATACTTTGAGCCCGTATGTTCGATCCGCCCATCTGACATGACGATTTCCAGCGAAACCACATGGTCCGCTGTAACACCATAATACGGCACGTGCGACCCGGACGAATTATTTGCGATCATCCCTCCCAACGTGGCGCGCGAACTCGTCGCCACATCCGGCCCGAAACAAAACCCATACGGTTTCAGGAACGCATTCAACTGGTCAAGCACCACTCCCGCACCCACACGAACCGTGCGCTTCTCCAGATTCAGTTCGCTGATCTCCCGGTTATGCCTTGAAAAATCAATGATCAGCCCCTCGCCCAAAACTCCGCCAATCAATCCCGTTCCTGCTCCACGGGGAATGATTGGAATCCCGGCTTCAGCGGCCTGCCGGATCACAGAACTGGCCTGGCGTGCATCGCGTGGGAACGCCACCGCTGACGGTGTGATCTGGTAGATCGAGGCATCAGTGGCGTAAAGCTGTCGCGTCAGATTGTCATAGGCTACATCGCAATCTGCAGCAATCAGGGCAGCTTTTTGTTGGGCCGAAATCATTTACGCAATTGTCAGTAAAAACAATGTCATCTTCTGTCTGAGCCCCGCATTGCAACCTCAAGGCTCTCTCCCGTCCCCTCGCCACATCCGCAGGGAAAAAGGACCGTGGTGAGCGGCACAATCATCTTCGGCTTATCAGAGATTCACTTTGGTGATTGTTCCACAAACCCACCGCTAACAAGCTATCGGCAGGCAGTTCGCATGACAAATAAAAAGGACGGCTGACCCGCCGTCCTGTTGTAAAGATTGTCCGGGATTACTTCGTTCCGTTCGCGACCGGGTCGCCGTGGAGCTTTTTGGCATTCTCCTCGCGCATTTTTTGCCATCTCTCCTGTTGTTCAGGAGTCAGAATGGTTTTGATTTTGTCATTTCCAGCATCCACAATTTCCTTAAACTTTTTGTGCTTATCTTCGCGGGAAAGCGAGGAGTCCTTGATGATCTCCTGTACCTTTTGATGCCGATCTTCGAAAATGGCTTTTAATTTTTCTTTCTGCTCAGGTGAGACTTTCAACTCGGCAAACACCTTTTCCATGGGAGTGTCGCGGTCCTGTTTTGGGGCAGGCTGAGCCGGTGTGTTCGGCGTCGCCTTGTCCTCCGCACGAAGCTGTGGGCCGGCCAAACCTGCGATCACCAGGATGAAAAACAAATTTTTCAGTAGCTGCTTCATATTTTTCTTTGATTGCTCAAAATTGCATTGGCTTCACTACTACCCATGGTGAAAATGAATTTGCCCTTGCGCAAGGGAAATAAAAAGGGCGGCCACCAGGCCGCCCCAACCTACAATACTACAGTCGGAAAATTACTTGCTGTCCTCCGGCTTCGCTGGCTTCTTTTCACCGCCCTGGCCTTCACGCCATTTTTTCATGCGTTCTTCATTTTCCTTTTGCATGGCATCGAATTTGGTCTTTTGCTCATCGGTGAGCAGGGCCTTGATCTGGGTGTTGGAATCATCGCGAATGGCTTTCGCCTTGGTCATTTTATCTTCCCGCGCGGTGGTGGTATCATCGCGAAGAGCCTTCATCTTTTCGCCGGTATCCTTCATGATCGCCTGCACCTTGGTCTTCTGGTCCTCGGTCAGATTGAGTTCGGTCGCCATTTTATCCATGCGTTCCTTCATCATGCCTTCGCCGCCACGTCCACCCGGAGCCCCGGGTCCGCCAGGACCGCCACGACGGTGAGCTGGTGCGTTGGTGGTGTCTTCAGCGCGCGTCGTAGTGCTGAAGGCCATGAGGCCGCTGAGGGCCAAAACTGCCAATAGAGCTAATCGTTTCATAATTGTCTGTTCTGTTTTGTGCATTGTTTGCCAGCCTCATGGCCGGCTCCATACAATACATGACGCAACATCTCTGGATTAGTTACATCCTATTTGCCAGCCAGGGAAAACCCTCATTACAGGCTGTTTGGAATTAATTCGCAGGACAACACTGGATGGTTTAAACTCCTTTAAACAAGGTTTTATGCGACTAATCCATTCGTCCCAAGTGCCCGCGCAGGGGCCCCCGGCACCGGAAATCCAAACGGCCATGGAAGCCATTTCCGAGCAGAAATTGCGAACCTGGGTGGAGCGCATCTCGGTGCCCAGACATGCCCTGCTCCAACCGGAGGCAAACCGCGAATGCGCCCGCTGGCTGGTCGCACAATTCCAGGAGTGGGGTTACAACGTGGAGATCGAGGGCCGATATGGCAACGTCGTCGCCCTCCCGAAGACTACCGCACCCGAAATGACCATCGTCGGAGCGCATTATGACAGCGTGTCCCAATCGCCGGGAGCAGACGATAATGCCAGCGCCCTTGCGGCCATGTTGGGTTGCGCCGAAGTAATGTCAAAGTTTGGCCCGCATGAACCGGTCTGTTACGTCGCCTTTAATGGCGAAGAGGACGGCATGGTTGGTAGCACTGATTTCGTTAAAGCTTTCCTGCAGGAAGTCGAACTTCGAGTGAACCAGGCGCACATCCTGGAGATGGTGGGCTACGCCTCAAGCGCTCCGGTAAGCCAACGTTTGCCCACGGGGTTGCCCATTCAATTGCCGGACCGCGGTGATTTTTTAGGCCTTCTGGCCAATAAATCTTCGGGAACCCTCATGGATTCCATTTTATTAGGAGCAAAAACCTATCTGCCGGAGTTTTCGGTGATGGGCCTGGAAGTTGTCCCCGGTGCGGAACAATTGTTTCCCGTCCTGGCGCGTAGCGATCATCTGCCGTTCTGGAAAAATAACATTCCCACCGTGATGTGGACCGATACCGCCGAATTCCGCAATTCAAATTACCATCAGAAGAGCGATACACCAGACACCCTGAATTACGAATTTCTCAAACGGGTGACGCAATTGCTGGTCGCGTGCGTGGCCCAGGGAAGCTAAACAGCGAGTGCGGGAATTACCTTATTTTGCACCGCCTGCCATCAATCATGGAATGATGCGACTGGCATGCTTCAACTGACATTTCTCACAAGGATGCCGGGAAGCAAGTCAGGAACTCCGCATTTCCTTGAGCACCTGCACCAACCCCGCTGTGTCATCCAAGACCTTCTGATGACTTCATGAGCATTTTCTTTTCCTTATTGAAGGACCGTTGAGCGCTCCTGTCTTTTCTGATTCCTCGACGAGATTAGCGATTTCATAAAAGTTGTCGATGTCAGCTTGATGTTACAAAAGCGAAACGTTTGCAATAAATCCTTGCCAGAATGGATTTCCAACCCTAAGGAATAAGCCCGTCCTGGAAGTTCGTCGGTCAATCATCAACTCAGAAGTTAACGTCCGCATTGCAACTATTCCTATCTATGAATCCCTCCTCCCATCCCCGAAAACTGTTTGCGGGTGCCCTCAGCGCGTGCGCGCTGTTGTTCTCGCTCCTGCCAGCGGATGCCACCATCAGCACCGCCCTGCAAATGCAATTGGGCAATCCCAGCAATGCCACGGCAGATGCCAATAACCACAGTCACTATCTGATTCAACGCACCGTCGAAGCCATCGACTTTAGCGATAGTCTCGGCGAGCCCAACTGGGCGAGTTGGGACTTGACCGGAAGCGATATTGGTTCGAGCGGCCGCTCCAGCTCATTCTTTACTGATACCACCCTGCCAGCGGGCTTCTACGAAGTGAAAACCGGAGATTATACCGGGTCCGGTTTTGATCGCGGCCACATGTGCCCCTCCTTCGATCGCACCGATAACACAACCGACAACGACCTGGTATTCTACATGTCGAATATCATCCCCCAGACAGCCGATAACAATCAGGGTGTATGGCAGAATTTTGAAAGTTACTGCCAAACCCTCGCGCAATCCGGCAATGAAATGCTGCTCATTTGCGGACCCAGCAGTTTCAACGGTTCCCGCATCCAGCCGAGTGCCAAGGTTTCCATTCCCGGTTTTACCTGGAAAATTGCTGTCGTGGTTCCCGCAGGCAGCGGCAGTGCTCTCAGCCGAATCACCACTGCCACCCGCGTCATCGCGCTGGAAATCCCCAACATCTCCGGAATTCGCACCACCCCGTGGTCAAACTATGTCACCTCGGTTAATCAACTCCAGACGGATACCGGCTTTACCTTTTTCACTGCCTTGCCGGCCAGCGTTGCCACCGTGCTTCGCGCCAAGGTGGATGGAGCGGTCGCGCCTACCATTACCAGCTTCTCACCAGGCAGCGGCACAGTGGGCGCCAGTGTGACCATCAATGGCACTGGCTTCAGCTCGGCATCTGCCGTGGCTTTTCACGGCACAAGCGCTTCTTTCACCGTGAACTCAAGCACCAAAATCACTGCGACGGTGCCTGGCGGCGCTACTTCTGGAACCATCACAGTAACCGCTGGCGGTGGAGTTGCCACCAGTTCCAGCAGCTTCACCGTAACCACGGGCGGCGGCAGCGGCACGGTCGTCATCAGTCAGGTTTATGGCGGCGGCGGCAACAGCGGTTCAACTTATAAAAATGACTTCATTGAACTCTACAACGCCGGCTCAACCACGGTTGATCTCAGCACCTACGCTGTCCAATATGCCAGTGCCACCGGCAGCAGTTGGCAGGAAACCACCCTCAGTGGTTCGATTCTGCCGGGCCATTATTACCTGATTCAAGAAGCCGCAGGGACGGGCGGCACCACCAGCCTGCCCACACCGGAAGCCACCGGCACCATCAGCATGTCTGCTACCAGCGCCAAGGTGGCTCTGACCAAAACTCAGACCCTGCTCACCGTGGACAATCCCGTCGGCAGCAGTGCCGTTGTCGACTTTGTTGGTTACGGCACGGCCGATGCCTTCGAAGGCTCGGGAGCTGCCCCAACGCTCTCAGCCACCACCTCTGCCGTGCGCGCTGGAGGGGGTGCTACCGATACGAATAACAACGCAGCCGACTTCACAGCTGGCGCAGTCGATCCGCGCAACTAACGCGCTTACTCAACGTTCCACTCCGGGTCGTGCACCTCACACGACCCGGAGAAATCTCTCCTCCCAACCGCTGCTTCATGAACACCCAATCCAAAGGCCAAAAAATGTTAATTGGCGCAGTGCTGCTCGCACTTGCGTTGATGGCGGCTGTTTGGATCCGGGGGAACAATTTCCGCAAGGACAAGTCCGGTCCAGTTGTGCGAACATCCGGACTTGCTCCTTCAACAACTCCCACCAGTGCAGGCCTCACCTCGGCTGTGCCAGCGGCTTCGAATACCGATGTAACTACTCTCCTGGATCGCGCATTAACGGAACAAGATCCAGTCAGGCGCTCGATGGAGTTTGGACGCATTTTCGCTGTCTGGTTTGAAGCAGACCCTGAAGCAGCACTGGCTTACGTTCAGAAAATGTCCCATGGAACCGAATACACGCAAGCCACATCCTTGATTCTGGAGAGCTTCGGCAAGAGCGATCCAAAGCGCGCACTTACTCTGGCCCGCGACATGGTCACGACACACGAGCAACGCTTCATTTACAATACTCTCTTCGATCAGTTTTCCCGCAACGATATCCAGAGCGCATTGAGTTATCTGGAACTCGTCCCCGCCGGTGAGAGTCGCGAGAACGCACTGCGCGCCCTCGCCACGAATTGGGCGGACAAGGACATGGATTCCACACTGAGCTGGGCGGAACATCTCGGCGATGCCACAGAACGTGCGGCTGCATTGGAGACCGCGCTGGCTTCTTTGGCCGGAACTGATCCCCATCGTTCACTCGATCTGGCTCAACAATTTCTCAGTGGCGAGGCGCTCAACCGAACACTTCTCACCGGTTTGAAAAAACTGACCACCCGGGATCCGCAGACCGCCAGTCAGGTGGTAAGCCAGTTATCCGCCGGTCCGGTGCAAACCAGCGCTGCCTTGGACGTGGCGCGTGCACTGGCAACTCAACAACCAGAATCGGCCATCTCCTGGCTGAAAACCTTGCCTGTGGGTGAACTCCAACAACAAGCTTTGAACAATGTGCTCGACGTCTGGGGCAGTAAAAATCCGGAGGACGCCGGGAAATATGTGGCCCAAATGCCCAAAGGGGCTGATCAGGATGCCGCTGCTGCCCACCTCGCGCATACCCTGGCTGCCACTGACCCTGCCGCCGCCATTCATTGGGCCCAGACCCTTGAAAGTGATTCAGCGCAAGAGGCGGCATTGGTAAATATCGCTTCCGGTTGGGCCAGAAAAGATCCAGCGGCGGCAACGCAATGGGCGGAAAATTTGCCCACTGACAGTCCTGTGCGCGGCAAAACCATCCAGGACACACTCTCCTACTGGGTGTTGGAGGATCCGAAAGCAGCCGGGAGTTTTGTAAACACTTTACCCGAAACAGACCAGCCTCATGCCATCAAGGCTGTGGCGCCAGTCCTGACTCAGAATAGCGTGGCCGATGCCTTAACTTGGGCACAAGCGCTTCCCTCCGATGACATCCGGGAACTGGCTCTCCAGGAAGTGGTGACTCGCTGGGCTGACAACCATCCAACCGAAGCCGCAACTTGGGCGTTGACTGAGCCGGAAAGTGCAACCCGTGTGGATCATGTTCGCACCATAGTGGCTGCGTGGATGGCTGAGAACGCCGACCAGGCCGTTTCGTGGGCACAAACCTTGCCTGCAGGCCCCACCCGCGACGGTGCAGCAGACCTGATTTCCGCCCAGCTAACCGCCAGGAACCCGGAGCTCGCAGTCGATTGGGCCGCCTCCATCGAGCGTCCCGAACTCCGCGATGCCAGCCTCGAAAAAGCACTCACCGCCTGGCTGCAAACCAACCGCTCCGCCGCCCAAACCTGGTTGGCGAAAGCCAACCTGTCGTCGGCAACCAAAACCCGTTTGCTCGGTCAATGAGCAGTTGTGCAGACATGTTACGGACCCACATTTATCTCTCTAAATCTGCGAATACGCCGTTGGCCGAAGAAATAGATTGCTGATGTTGGAAACAATCTCCGGATCAGTATAACCCGGCGTGCTGCTCAGTTTCTTCCATTCGGGATCTGAACCAAAGGCGTGCCAATTTTTCTCTCGTGCGGCCATGTCTTCGAAAGTGAGCATGTAGGTTAGGTTCGGCATCCTGGAACCAATCAACGTTTCGCCGAAGAAAACCGGCTGCAAACCTGTCCGACGGAAAATCGCAATCTCGCCCGTGTTGAACATCTCCACCTTCTTCTGATTCGCCTTCTTGCTGTGACTCTCGTACGTGCGCAGTTCAAAGATGCGAGACTTGTTTCCAATCGCCCCTGCGGGCACTTCGATCTTCGGTACTCCTTGAAACGCCACCATCAGCGAGCTTTCCATCCGCACATAGGCCGGGTCCGTCGCCGGCGCATTGATGAACTCAGCACCGGCCTTTTGATATTCCGGATCTGAATGCACCTTGTCGTTGGCCGTCGCAAACGATTCCAGTGATTTATGCGGCAACAACACATACATCGTCGGGCTGTCTGGCCCCACCATGACGCTAAACACGCCAACTGGCCCGATTCCTGCACGATTCATTGCAGGAATCGCGGCATGCTCATAAAAATCATCAAACAACTTCTGCTTTGGACCGCGTCGCAGATGGTAAAGGCGTAATTCATAAAATTCACGCGCCGGCGATTCACTCTTTTCAGCAGCAGAAACATTCATAGTGGTCAAGGCTCCGACACTTGCAGCCGCAAGAGAGGATTTAAGAAATTCACGTCTCTTCATAGTTGGTTTGCGTTGGACAAAAGTTGACTGCCCCACATTCGCCTTGTCAACGCGGAATGATTTGCATGGCTGTTCTCCCTGAAATTCGTGCTGCGGCTGCAAAGGAAACGACTAATCACCGGAATCCCGGGCAAACACAACAATCCCGTTTGCGGGAATTGTGATAAATGCCGAAGCACCGAGCCCATGCTGCGGGCCTGCTGATGCCTCCACACCGCTGCCGTTTCCATAAACACCCGGGTTAACCCAGTTCTCGTAGACATCACTGTTGAAGACCTCAAGCCAGTGGCCATTGCCGGGGAAGCCCACCTGATATCCGAACCAGGTGTTTTCGCTCAGGCTGACAGCAACCACGACGTCACGCCCAATCCCTTCCGCCCAACGCTGAAATATGAGAACACGGTTCTGGTTGCTCGAGTGAATCACGCGACATCCCTCCCCGCGCAAACCAGGCTGCCGTCGGCGCACTCCGATCAACTCGCGTGTAAAACGAAGAAAGTCCGCCATCTGTTTATCGCCATTCTCAAGGCCAAACCACCAAAGCTGGTTCCCTGACGAAGGATCATCATTCCACTGTTTGTCCTCCAAAAATTCCTGGCCCATGAACAGCATGGGAATGCCAGGGGCGGTGAGTAACAGACCAGTTGCGACCCGACTGCGGCTCCGACCATACCAGGACCGCGGATTCGAATCATCAGCCAAGCGTGGAATCCGAGGGTCTTTATCCCGGCGCACAACATCATGGTCCTCCACGGATTGGACACCACGCCACCTGGCGTTCAATCCCGGATTTTCCACCGCGCGGGCGATGGCATCCATGTCAACGAAGGCAGAAGCACCTGACGACGCCCCGCTGATGGCCGCCCGGACACTCAGCCGGATACCATCGTGCCAGGTGGCATCAAAACCAGCACCACCAGATTCGGCCGCCCTGACGACGGAATCGTTCACTGGCCAGTATTCCGCGATTGTGATGGCTTCCGGTTTCATCGCGCGAAGGGTGCCACTGATTGCCTGGCCCGCGTTCCATCCGCCGTTACGATCCATCACGCTGAATTCGTCGAAACGGAAACCGTCGACGCGGTATTCTTCTATAAAGAATTTTGTGTTATTGATGAGAAATTGCTGCACGTCGTTGTTCCAATACGCGAACACCTGTCCCCCAGCCCAATCATGGTCGGTGAAATAGAGGCTGTCGTTCTTATTCCCATCCGGCATCCGGTCCTCGAACCACATGCTATTTGCATCGAAACCGCCACCGGCATGGTTGAAGACCACATCCAGGACCACAGCGATCTCATAGACGTGACAGACGTCAATGAGTGCTCGGAGCTGATTGTCCGGGCCGCGCAAGATATCGATCCCGGTGTAGCCTGCCTGCCCGCGTTGTTGAAGCACCTGATTGACCGAATTGAAATATCCCTGAAGCTGAGACTCATCCGCTTCGCCGTAGTCATTTTCGGGACTGTAGTAATCCGTGCCGTTATATCCCAGGCTGAAAATGCTGGGATACTCCTGCACCGGCATCAATTCGATTGCATTCACGCCAAGGTCGCTCAAATAGGGAATGCGCTTGATCAAATCAAGGAACTTGCCATGCAAATGTCCCGCTTCCTGTGAGAACGCACCAACATGAAGTTCATAAACGATCAACTCGTTGAAAGCCGGTGGCCGAAATCCGTTTTGATGCCATGGAAACCGGAACGGGTCACGTAAAACACAGTTGCAGTTTGGAAAGGCAGGTTGAAATGTAAGCTGCCGGGCAACCGGGTCACGCTTGTACCCCGTGCTGGCATTCCCATCGATGTAGAATAGATACTGGTCGCTTTCTTTTAGCGCGGGGAAGAATCCCGCCCAATGTCCTCCGCCAATTCGATCCAACAGGCAATCGTCTTGTTGCTTCCAGCCATTGAAATCGCCGGAGACCCAAACAGCCTTGGCGCGTGGCGCCCAAATACGGAAAGCAGCGCCGCCAGGCACGAGGCTGCCACCCATGGGCACTTTGGAAAGATCCGGTTGGGGAGTAGTCATCGGTTTTCAGTCGTACCCGCCGAACATCAGAAGTGAAATGTCCTCGTCAGTAACGTTGAACAGGGCATGCAGGTTGCCCGGCTTAAGCAGGCTAAATGAACCGGCTGTCATCGTGCGTATCTCAAAGCACCGTTCCCTTTGGGGGAATTCGCACCAGTCACCCGTCACCATTACGCCTGCCCCGCTCATCAGGAAAAAAATCTCCTGGTTATCGCGATGCCGATGAATCCCAATACCGCACTCCGGCTTCAGAATGTGCAGGTCCATATACTCCACGGCCAGAAACTTCTCGTAGCGCGTCGCCCCGCTCTTATCGCCGTTCGCTCCGAACATCCAGGGTGCCACTTCCCTCCCAAGTTCCCCGCTGTCACGAAAATCAAAATAGTTGGAGAGCACATTGCGGAAGTGCAGAAACCCGAATCCACCGTGTGGGGACTCGCTGACTCCGACTTTCAGATAGTTATCCCAACCCCGGTAAATCATGTTGAACTGATAACGGTAGTTTTGCCCGCCTTTGGAGTCCCACCATGTCTGGGATTTATCCGCCCACGCCACTTCCACAGTCATGGGCAGCACAGGATGCATCGCGTGGTTGGCAGCCACAGTGCGCATATCACGGTTGTCCAGACCCTCGCGCGCAAAGTCGTTGGCACCACCTTGAACGAGGGAAGGCAGGCAAATAATTCCTCCCCGGTCGATGGCTGCTATTCCACGGCCATCGAGTTTATTGCGCAGATCGTTGCCAGGGTAACCCCAAATCTCAATCTCATAACGATCAGTCTCGGGATTGTATGGAACATCAATGAGCGACGCCGCTTCCATCCCCTGCACCTTCACGTACAATTTCAAACTCTGTCCCAGCCGATGGCCTGACATCTGTGAGAGTTTCGAGTCTGGCCCTCCGCGATAAGAAAGAAAGAGGAACGGACCGGTCCACTCCGTGTCGCTTGCATCTTCCCGAGTCGTCGCCCAACCGCGGGCGATCCACGTATCTGTGCAACGAAAATCATGGATGTTCTGTTTCTGAAAGTCCTCTTTGTTATCCTGCTGTCCCGGATCAGTCACATTGTAAGCAGAGCCGGAGGGTCCATAGAGTTCCAGGAAATCGTAAGGCATCAAATACTGAACCTGGTTCAACAAATAGTTCTCGCGCTCCGCTGCCAATTCCACTTTTTCAAGAACGCTCATCAGCCGTGCCAGCGGATTATTTTGCTTATAATCCGCGGACGCAGGGGGTTTGACGGTAAAAACGCGATCACCACTTACAATTCTCATTGGCATAATGCTTTCCTAAGCGCAGTGATAACCAAATGCGACAAATCGCAACGGCTTATCGCTGTTAATATTGCGGATGCCGTGAATGCCACCGCTCTTCGTAAAAATCACGCTCCCTGGCTGTACCTTGACCTCTCGCACATCGTGCTTGGGAAGCCCGAAGAGGTCGACGGTACGCAAGGGATACTTTGTGTCATCCGACATCCTGGGATCATCGCCATCTCCCATGTAGGCAATGCCCTCGCCTTCAAAAATGTAATATAACTCCTCGCTGCCGATATGCTGGTGTGTCCCCTCCACAGTTCCGGCCGGAATTGTCACCTCGTGAAACCATACGTTCGACCCGCCGAGTTCCCGTTGCACGACCCAGCGCATTTCGATGGTATTGTCGTTGGGACCCGGCCGTCCGAAATCAGCCGACGTCGGCTCTGTCATCGCGTTCTTATATCGCACCGGCAGCAAATCACGAACGTTCTGGAAGAAAAATCCGCGCTGGAAGTCGAGCAGGTAATTGTTCTTGGGCACTGTGTTTTGGTCAGCGCTCGGCGTCTGGGTGTTTGGCACCTGGTAAGTCTGCTTGAAATTATTATCCCATTGAGGATCGCCAATTTTATAACCAAAAGGGATGTCGATTTCGTTCTCACGAAACGCAACTTCCACCTGTCTGATTCCGTTTGGATCGGATAAAGCCGGGCCAAACCTTCGGATACGGGTAATGCTTCCATCCCGTCCCATCATGGATTCCACTTTCGCATCATGATGCTTGGTCGGCGGCGGTTCGAGGTTGTCCCAGATTTCCGCCTGAAAAGCCCCAATCCACGCGTCATAATGCAGGCGAACCATGCCCTCGGCATTCTTTGCCGGGTCCTCGTGATTCACCTTGATAAAAGCCAGCACGCGGTCTTTCAGGAATCGTTCCTTCTCCCGGGCCAGTTCAACGAGCCTCGAAGCACGGTACTCGATTCGGATAAACCGGGCCAGCAACGCGCCATCCAGGAAGACCTGCCCTTTGAGAACCGCGTTGTCTACTTTATTGCGCACCTCGTGGACGTAATACCGGTATCGAGGACTGCGAGTCGCATTCAGGTATTGCGCGTGGTAGATCCGGTCAGGATAAAAGACAATGCTGAAGATCTGGTTTTCCGGCCGGTTCTCAATTTCGGTGAATCTTGGATCCATGGTGTTAATCCTATAGTTGGGCCAATATGCGATCCGCCACCCGGAATGAATTTGCCTCGATCGTGTTGGTGGGATTGCCGCTTCCGGAAGTCGGCATAAACGCACCGTCCGTCACGTACAAATTGTCGAAATCCCAGGCGCGGCAGTTCGGGTCGAGTACCGAGTCGTTCCGGTCTGTGCCGAAACGGGCGCCTCCCAGAATGTGATTGGCAATTCTAACCAGCCCATTGGGCGCGAGATAGGATCCGCCTTTGCCGACAAACTTGAATGCCTGAATGCCCTGCCCCGAAAGCTCCAAAACACGCGCCGCCATGTTCGCATAAGTGTCCATCAAATACCGGTCGTGCTGATGCCAATCCTTGATGATGTACGCCACTGACCGGTTCCATTTGTCTTGTATCGTCGGATGGAGTTCGATGCGGTTGTCCCGCTGGGGAACCTGGTTCGCCATGAAACTGATGGAAAGGCCTCTTCCAAACTGCGTATCCAGAAAATCAACCACGGCCTGGCCTTTCAAGCCGGCATTATACATGAAGCCGAGCCAGAGATTATCCAGGTCCATCGCTCCCTGCGTGCGGAACAAGGAGATCGGCAGGGCTTCATCCGATGTGTTGTTGTAAAGTGCACCTCCCGCCCACAGACCCTGGCTCCGCAGGAAATCCTCGTTACCACAGCAATCAGTTGCCCAGTCGGCATCGAGCGCAATTGACTTGTCGTATCGATCAGGCAGCAATGCTGCAGCACCGCCGAAACAGTGCGTCATGAAATAACGACCCAGCAAATCGTTTTGGTGAATGGCCTGATCGAATCCAGAATCGAGTTTCGCCGAAAGTTTCAGCAGCCGAATCGATTCAATCGCCGAGCAGGCGACGACAACCACCTTTGCCTGTGCAGACCGCTCCATCCCTCCAGGATCCAGGTAGTAAACACGATCCACTTTGCCGTTGGTGTAAGTCAGCCGCGTTGCGATCGAGTTGCACCGGATTGTGAAGTTAGGCAAATCCTTCACCGGGGTCAGCAGTGAAACCCAGGCGCTCGACTTGAGACCAAGCGGATCGCCATAACGATTCACATAGCTCGTCTTCGCGGTTTCCGGATCCGAGGGAATCTTACGTCCACTCGGACCATGATCCCGCGTAATGACCGCCAGCGGCGTGCGATATGGCAGAATCGGATTGGCAGGTCTAAGTTCCCTGGCCAGCAACTCCATCCCGCGCCGCGCATATTCGCTGATGCCATTTGGCGTCAGAGGCGGCTGATAAACATCGCGGCTGAATGGTTTCTGCTGATTCTGCACCATTCCGTTTATGCCGACCAATTCCTCGGTCTTGGTATAATACGGCTCGAGATCATCATACGAAATGGGCCAATCGCGGGCTTCACGCCGGATATCGCCATTCGGGTCTTCCCGGATATCGTTGCGACCGGCATTGAAGCTCGCCAGCTTGAAATCGAGCGGCACAAAGCGAAATGAAACTCCGCCATAAAGTTGCGTCCCACCGCCAACCACCTGCGCCGTGTAACCTTCAAGGGTTGCTTTATCAGAATGATCACCATCGCGATACACGTGTGGTTCATCATTCAGATCTGGCTCAACGTGGCTTGAGTAATAGGAAACACCTTGGTTCGCCAAAGGCAGTTGCAGACGCTTCTCCGGTCCGTCAGAGCTCAACTCGTCCCGTTTGAAATCGCTGCGGCCATTCGGACTCTGATACTGGGGACGGATCATCGGCCCTTTTTCCAGCACCAGAACGGATTTCCCCGCCTTCGCAAGCACATTTGCGATGGGCGCACCGCCAGCACCACTCCCGATAATGATCACGTCAAATTGGTCTTTCATGATCTACTCCAGAACCTTTCCAACGCCAAACCGTTAATATCAGCCGAGATAATCCGAATTGACCCCGAGCGGGGACTCCATCGCGCGACGCCAATCGAATAGCGTCGCCCCATGCTTCCCGGGTGCCGGTGAAGGAAGTCGATATTGGTCGCTTAAATATGCCCAACCCGCCGCACCGGCGTTACCTCCATACTTGGGATGGCAGAACGCGCCCGTTACAACGTGACGTCGCAGCAAATACAGAAAATATTGCGGGCTGCCGTACAGCGCGTAATCCCAGCCATCAACTCGATCCGTGGCCATCTCATCATAAAGAGCGAAGTATAACTCACGACTCATGCGTGATGGCTCGGTATAAGGATTCCGGGTTCTAAGAATACGATCAATCTGTCGCAGGCAGGTCTTATAATCCGCGAGGTGATGGCGTTCTTCGCGCGCCAAAATATTATCGATGTAATTAATCTCGCCCACCGAATTATCCATCCGGTAGACGTTGTTATACAGATCCGCTTGTTTCTGCCGGTCCAGATAGTTATAGAACCGATCCAGAAAATTTGTTCCGTCAGCAGTTTGAAATGGCAGGATGCCGGCGGTGAGACGGTAAAGCAGCGCGATCTCCCACTTTTCCAGCACCAGAGGGGACGAAAAGCCATCCGTGAAGAAGCTTGACCATACAGCGCCATTTTCTGTCGCCGTTTCCTGGGGATTCACCGGATCATTTATTGGGTAAGATCCATCCACCACAAAGCGATAGTTATGGACTTGTCCCTTCGGCACCGCGTAGGCCAACGACCAATATCTCGTGTCCTCGCCCTCAAACTGCACCCGCTGGAGAGGGATCGGATCGTATAGCGTGGCGAACGTGCCAATCACCGCCACGCTGCCTGGCGATTGTGTATCCGCCCCCGCATAAACAAAAGTGACCTGGTTGTAATCCTGATAACTTGCAGCCGCGGTTATCCCCGAAGCGCCCCCTCCGTAGGTATCGATAATCGGAAAGCGCCAGGCTTCGGCAATGCGATCTCGCGGGGCTTCCGCGCCGCTCCCGTATGAGTGTCGCCGATCAGTGTTGAAACGCCCCAAGTACTTTGCACAGTAGTTCAGGACGTAACGATCATCATTATGAAAATGGAAATCCGCCATGGCCATGAAACCCAGGAATGCACCTACCGGATTCCCTTATATTTTTTTTGAGGGTGCTTGTCAAGATTTACTCTATAAACTGCCTCGCATTTTGTCTGAGGATAAAGATTCACACGCCGAATTGTTGTGAGCAAAGTGTTAACTTACGAAGCTCCCCAAAATTTCTGCACTGCAGCCGTTGCACCTCTCGTGCAAGGGAAAATAACTCCGCCTCTCCACACGGCGATCAACTATTTTTGCCTTTGCGGCAATCCGTTACCAGCAAGTTTTGCGATTAACGAATTCCTTCTCAGCCCCGACAAGTCTGATATCCAAAACGGCATGAAATCCCTCACCGAACATCTCTGGTTCGAAGTCCCCAATCGCCGAGGTTTCATCAACCTCACCGACACCGTCGAAGTACTCGGCAGAAAAAGTGGCGTTCAGTAAGGCCTCTGCCTTTCACAGCCATGCACATCACCCTAAGCGTCGGCAGCAAATTCTCAAGGAGAGGAAACGCGGTAGTAGCGGGACGGCAGATTAGTCGAAGTCTGATCGAAGAATTGATATTGGCCAGGATTGAACTCGGTCGCTGGTCCGGCCCAGATCCAATTCACCAAATTGGTGGATGCCCATACGCTGAAACTATTGTGAACAACGGCGCTGAAGGTCAGGGCAAATTGAACCCCGCCTCCCGAAGCCGTGGCAAAGGGAGTTACGTTGGTCACGCTCGCAACGGCATTGGAGGACGACGTGCCCCCACCCGCAGCCACGGAACCGACGTCAAAGCTGCCTTGAAGCACGTTGCCGGATGAAAGTGTCAGGATAAGATCGGGCACTACTTGCATGGTAAAGTCATTTGGGAGGCTGACCTGCTGGTTGACGTACAGGAGGTAGTTACCGCCATTTCCCCCGCCCGCCCGGCAGTGGAAACGTTGAGACGGATCAAAGCTCAACATCAGCCCGGCACCTGTTCCAGTAGCCAGGCTGGCCCAATTACAATCATATTTGGTCGAGTTGAAGTCGAAGGCGTTCGGCAGGTCCATGCGCGTGATGTCCACATTGGTCGAATCGGGCGTGGCGGTGCCGGTGGCGCGCGCGATGCTCAAAGGCGGATAGACGGTCCAGCGTGTATCACGGTCCCACGAGAAATGGTCGTAACTCGATGGCATCTGGAAGATCCAACCCACTTCCTGCACCTCCGCACTGCTGGCGGTCCATTGCAAGGTATAGGAAAACTGATTGTTCGCATATTGCGCCTGGATCTGCCCCAGCACTTGGCTGCCGCTGGATCCACCGATGACCGTGGCCGAGAGACTTTGCAGTTGCCCAAGCGTGGTGGCGTTGGCCGGCGTGAGCGTGACGCCCGTGAGCGAGGCGGGATAACGCAATACCTTGGTCCAATAGCCCGGATCAGAAACGGTTTGCCGGGTGATAAGATTGAACGTCGGGATTGGCAGTCCAGCCGGCAACGCGGGATCCGGTGAGGTGGGCGCGGCATTAGCCAAAGTGAATTGATGAGCCACGATATCCCGGCCATCCGGGTGATTGAAATCGACTCGCAAGGCATCCGCATAGGCCAAGGCATCAGCAGGAACAGAAATTCGCACGGTACCGCTGCTTCTGGGCGGCAGGGTAACATTGGTGGTGCCGGAGGCGATCGTCACCCCGCCGCGCTGCAACTGCCAGGCCGTTGTCAGGTAAGACAAGTCAGTAAAGGAATAGAGATTTTTAACGGGGAACGACACCTGCCCGGACGACACCGTGAGCGCGTTGCTGACCTGGATCGGCGAATAGACCATCTGCGCCTCATAAACTTTCGGCCGTGGATTTCGGAAACCGTCCACCATGCCTTTGCACTTCAAGATGTGAATGCCCGTCGCCGGGAATGAATATAGCAATTGAACGCCGGTGCTTTGGTATTGCTGGTAACTCGCGTCGGAATTTGGATCAGCCAGGGCGCGATCGGACCATTCGAAAGGAAACGTACCCGCAATAGTGTCATACTGCAGGCAAACGTTCCACACGCGCTGCTGGGCGATGCCCCATTGCTCGCAGACGCTCGCATCGGCAGCCAGACGTATGTCCCAGGTGTTTGGCTGCTCCAGGTAAATCCAGGGGTGAACCGTCGCGGAGGCGCCGTCGCTCTGCATCGTCGCCGGAGAAGGATAATGCCGATCAGAAAGTTCGACGTTGTACTTGGAAGCGTCAAAAGTGGAGACGAGGCGTGGACGGGTGGGATCGAGGGTTTTCACCAGATCGGCCACGACCTGCAGGTTTGTGCCGGCGCTATTTTCGTTGCCAATTGCCCAAATCACCACGGAGGGATGATTCCTGTCTCGCCGAATGACTTCCCGCGCGCGTTGTTGGAAGGCAGGGGTCATGCCCTGATCGCCTACGGAGCTGACCCAGCAATACGGCAGTTCGTTCGCCACGTACATCCCGAGTTCATCGCAAAGATCGTAGAATCCTGAGCCGAAGTTATAGTGAGTGGTGCGGATCGCATTGATGTTGGCGGCCTTCATCATCAGGATGTCCCGCCTCCAATCGTCCGGCCCCATGGCGTTGCCTACGGTTGCGGTAGAATCATGATTGCAGACGCCCGCAAACTTCACCGGAACGCCATTCAACAGCACAACGGCATTGCTGATCGTCAACTCGCGAATGCCAATGCGGTTGGAAACGGTTTCGGTAATCTGTCCCGCCGGGTTCTTCAACTGCAACGTCAAACCGTAAAGGTTGGGAAATTCCGCGGACCACAGTTGGGGCTGGTTTAGAATCCGGGTAAAAACCGCTTTCCCATTGGCTGCGTTCGTCACCGTCGTCACGCCATTAAGAGTCATTACAACCGGCGTTGAGGCGTCACCCTGAGTCACATCTGCTGACACATCCACCTCGGCCTGGTTATTGGCAAGCAGATGAGTTTGCACCTGGACGCCGGCAAAATTCGTTTGGGGAACGGAATAAAGAGTCACCGGCCGGAAAATGCCTCCGAGTGTAAAATAATCGCCGGAGTCCAGATCGACCGAGGGTGATTTTTTCACGACGCGAACGGCCAGGAGGTTGGTCGTGCCGAGGTTCACGAGCGAAGTAATATTAACCTGAAATCCAGTCCAACCGCTGTCGTGATAATTGCTGATGCCCCAGCTCGGCTCGTTCACCATTGCCGGCTGGCCATTTACCCACACCTGTGCGCTGGTCTGGACGCCATCGAAGTAAAGATAGATCTGCCGCCCCTGCCACGAAGCCGGCACTTGAAACCAATCCCGGTGCAGGCCGGGAGGTGGTGTCCGGGAGCGAAATAGGTTGCCGGTGAGAATCCTGCCATCTCCCAATTGCCCGGCACCGCTATGTTGGTCCAACCCGGGCTTTCGACGTAATCCATCCGCTGGAATGGCTGGCTCGAATCGACGATCGAAATATTTGGCACCGAGCCGGACCAGTAGTTCGCAAGCCGCTCAAGATAGAAGCGCCAGGAGCCGTCCAGCGAGATTACATTGTTTGTTTCGCTGGGAATCACCGCTGTGGGATTCAACACATGCAGGTAAACCAGGCCGCTGGCGGTCAACTTGCCATCAGTGATGGTATAAGAGAAATAATCATCCGCTGCCAGCGGTCCGTTGAAGTAAATAGAATTGCTGTCACTGGTGACACTCGCGCCAGCTGCGCTGAACGGGCCTGCACTGCTGAAGCTCACCGTGTCGCCATCAGGATCGCTCCACCCGGCCATGGTCGCAAGATTGGTGATCGCGGCCTGCCATGTGGCTCCCGGAAGCAGGTCGAAACTCACGTTCCTCGCGACCACCGGTGGCCGGTCGTTTGTGACGACGAGGTAAAGCTCATTGCCCGTAACATTTAACGAGACGTATTGCCCCGACGCGGCGCCACCGCCGTTCACGGCCACCGGTGGCAGCCCGACTCCCGACACCAGCCCCCCGGAGCCAGCCGAGATGAGCTTGTAACTCCCGGCCCCGAGCTGCGCGCCGGTGTTGTTGATCTTGAACACCGTGTTGGTGGCCAGGGCCAGAGCCCCGCCCACAACCGTGAACGCGGGAACACCCGAGGTATAGAGCAACGATACCGTGCCTGCGCCGGCATTGAGATAGCCGCTGAGCGTTGCCGTCGAACTGCTGTTGGTCAGCGTCTGGCTCACCCCCAAAACGAAATTCGATGATGCACCCGAGGCATCCAGCGTTGAGTCGGCGGACAGGATGATACTTGGACTATTGACCAACCCGCCCGCGCCAACGAACGCCAGCGTGCCCTGCTTGACAATGGTATTACCCACGTACGTGTGGGCGGCACCCATGGCCAGCGTGCCAGGGCCGTCCAACGTGAGATTACCAGCGCCGGAAAATGCGGCGTTCAGGGTGATGGTGTGCGTCGCTTCGGGCGCGAAGGTGACGGTGCCGGGACCGGGACTGGTTGTCAGCGTAGCAGGCAGACTCGAAGCCCAGGACCAGTCCGCGCCGCCCGGAATAATTGAATTCGTGCCCAGCGTGCCACCGCTGTTATTGGCAAGGTTTGCCGTATGGAAAGTGCCGCCCGAAAGATTGATGGCGGTGTTGTGAGTGCCAGCCCCGTTGGCGTCGTAAACGCCACCGATGCCAAGGTAAATATTCCCGCCGGAAACATTAAGGTTCTCCCAATCCGTGAAGGCGCTGCCCGGCCCTACGTGCATTCGGATTACAGGGCAGTAAACGGTCCCACCGCTAATATTGGCAGTGCCATTGGTCCCGCCCTGGCAGAATGAAATTCCATTGGCTCCATTATCCGTGTTTGGGTTACGTAAAAGATAAACCGTGCCGCCAGTCAGCTTGAAGATGCCCCAACCGCTCCCGCTGCCGCCGCGCCCCAGGCCGAACCAGCCGTTGCCTATCAGCGTCCCGCCATTGACGGTAAGAGTGCCAATGCCTCCAGTGCCAATTTCAATGCCGCCCAGGCAGGTGACCGTACCGCTGTTCAAGGTGAAAAAACCCGTGCCACCCGCGACGGCCCCCAGTTGAAACACGTCCCGATAATAAGTTTCACCGGCTCCGTTTCTCTGGATTGTGAGTGCCCCGCCGCTGTTCGTGAAATAGCCGAAGGCACCCACGGCGTTGCCGATCGCCAGTCCATTACCACTGTTATTAGTGATCCCAAATGCGCCGGCGCTCATGTTGAACGTGCCATTGCCGGCAACCGACTGGCCAAGTTGAAGCACGTTCAGCCCGTAAGCAAAAACCGCGTTGTTGTAGAGCACCGAACCGTTCGGAGTCGTGCCGTTGCCGACGGTCGCAACGTCCGCCGATCCCGGAACCCCATTCGGCGTCCAATTCGCGGAACTGTTGTAAGCAGCCGGAGCGGATTGGTTCCAGTTGAAGGTTGTCGCGGAGCTGGGAAAAACCCCAGCGAACAGGGAGAGGGTGATAGCCAGGACGGGTGCACCTTTGGACAACGCTCGAAGCGAACCCGCGCCCCTTGGACTGCTGAATGGACAGTTTGTGGTCATGCGGTTTGGCACGAAAAAACGACGGTTTTTTCGTTCCGTGTAAGTCACGAAGGGGTTCACAATGTGCATTATTTCATGTTGCGCGACTTTTTGTCAAACAACAGGTTTGCTGCGGCAAGCACGATTCAAGCCTTCGCCTCTTCTCCAGTACTCCTGCCAACACCGCGCACGCCGGACGGGAAGAAGTTACCGTAAATCACGAGGTATTAGTTTCCGTGGTGAGGGCTTTGCAACTTTAATAAGGTCAAATGCCGATTCTCAAACGGAACCACCTCTGCTATTCAGAACAGCATGAAATCTCTCACTGAGCATTTGTGGTTCGAAGTTCCCAATCGAAGAGGATTTGTGAATATTACCAACACTGTTGACGAACTGGTGCGAAAAAGCGGTGTGTCTGAAGGACTCTGCCTGGTGAATGCCATGCATATCACTTCGGCGGTCTTCATAAATGATGCAGAGGAAGGACTCTTGCATGATTACGAAGTCTGGTTGGAGAAACTGGCGCCCCATGCCCCCACTTCCCAATATCATCACAACCGAACGGGCGAAGATAACGCTGATGCCCATATGAAACGACAAATCATGGGCCGGGAAGTCGTTGTCGCCATCACAAAGGGCAAGCTCGATTTTGGCCCGTGGGAACAGATTTTCTATGGCGAGTTTGATGGTCGTCGGCGCAAGCGGGTTTTAGTTAAAATCATAGGTGAATAGTGATTTGCATGGCATTGATCAACTGGTTTAACTCCCAAATCGTGTTAGTCAGATTGCCGCTTCCGGAAGGCAGCGAATGAACCGCCTACGATCGCTGGAAGCAAGTCCGCCCCATCCCTCCACACTGTAAAAGTGATTTCGCATCCCGACATCACACCTGGTTCACTTTTTAATTGGCGTTCGGTTTCGCAACCCGCAGCCTGCTGAAACGCCTCACAGCACGGCAAGTTTTTGCATGTGACGTTCGCAGCTTTCTTTTGCCCGCTCCTCTGTCATTGATTGTTGAAAGAAAACTTCTTCCGACGGAGTTGCCAAATAGTTCCGAGTCGAAAACCGATCTGTTCATGCCAACAGCAAAAAGAAATTTGAGAATGATCGTCGGGCGATGTATAATTACCAGACCTCTTACACAAGGCAGGTATCGAGCGTGACAATTAGTTTGGAAGTTCTTTCGGGATGATCTGAATCAGGGAAGCAACAACCAAATTTTTGCATGCCATCAATGACGTTAAAACAGGAGAGTACATGACAATCTTTAGTATTAGTTCCAAAATCTCGCCGTTTTTTCGAAGGCGGCGTGTTAAAAAATTTCTCTCAACATTTCAACCCACCAGGGAAACGAGAATCCTTGATGTCGGTGGATATCCACTTTGCTGGCGGGACATACCAATCCAATCTCATATCACTTTGTTGAACACCCATCCTCTTTGCTCGTATGACCGGTCTTTTATGACGGCAAACCAGGAGTTTGTGCAGGGCGATGGCACTGATTTACACTACGAAGATAAATCCTTTGACATCGTCTTTTCCAACAGTGTGATTGAACATTTGGGAACATTCGAAAAGCAACAGGCATTCGCCCGTGAAGCACAACGTGTGGGGCGGGGTTACTGGGTGCAAACACCCGCGCGGGAATGCCTTATCGAACCGCACTACCTTACTCCATTCATTCATTGGCTTTCCAAACCAGTCCAGAAACGTCTCCTGCGCAATTACACCATCTGGGGATGGCTCCAAAGGCCATCGGAACAGACATTGGACTCGGTCCTCGCTGAACTGAGATTGATCGATCGAAATGAGTTCAACGGAATGTTCCCTCAGGCATCAATCTGGCTTGAGCGTATGATTGGTTTGCCCAAGAGCTATACCGCTTACAAAGTTCCCCCTGCCACTGAGACCACGGCATCCTTGAAGAAATCCGGCGCGTTGGTTTCAAATCAATAAGTTATAAAGGGGACTGAATGCACGTCAGGCTAACCTGGGTTTCCTGGCCCCGGAAACGCGTCACTTTGTCAAATTCGGAATTCCAACATCAAACAACAACCATTCGCATAACAAAAAGACAAAGATCGACCTCGGATCTGAATATTATCCTTACCTCATGATTCGTGTATGGGAGGTTTCGAGGCAACTCTATTTCTCCTCCAATAGCCACCCTATATCATGAAATGAATTTCACTTTTCTTACCGTCCTCGCCACCGGCGGCTTGTTGCTCGGCATGCTCGGCATGCTCGAAATTGGCCGGCGCATCGGTGTCCGGCGATTGGCGCACGACCTCGAAGAAACACGCCCCGGACAGACGGCGGTGGAGGGCGCCATCTTTGGTCTGGTGGGCTTGATCATGGCTTTCACTTTTTCCAGTTCCCTAACCAGTTTCGAGACGGAACGGCAATTGATCGGGCAGGAAGTCAGCGCCATCAGAACGGCATGGCTGCGGCTTGACCTGCTGCGCGCGGATGATCAAGCAGCCTTGAAGGAGTTATTCCGGCAATATCTCGATTCACGGCTGGAAATGTATCGGAAGCTGCCGGACACCGCCGCAGGCAAAGCGGAATTTGCGCGCTCAGTGAAGTTGCAGGACGACATCTGGCAAAAGACGATCACCGCGTGTCACGAGTCGGGAGTAACCTCATCCTGGGCGTTGCTTCTGCCCGCTCTGAACCAGATGTTCGACATCAGCCATGCCCGGGCCCTGGCTGCGCGAATACACCCTCCAAAAGTCATTTTCGTGATGCTCAGCGCGCTGATGCTGTTGAGTGCACTGCTCGCCGGTTACGGGATGGCTGGCGGCAAGTCGCGCAGCTGGCTTCATATTCTTGGCCTCGCGGTCAGCTTATCGGCCACGGTTTTTCTTATCTATGACCTGGAATATCCGTACGTGGGTGTGTTCCGCATCAATGCCATGGATCAAATGTTGGTGGAACTGAGACGAAGCATGTAATGAATCAACGCAACGAGAAATCAGGTTCTGAGAAAACAAAATCGTACCAGGGAGGATACAGCCGATGCCCACATGAACCGGTAAATCATAGGACGCGAAGTCGTCGTTGCCACCACTTAAGGCAAACTTGACTTCGGTCCTTGTAAACAAATTTTCTATGGAGAGCTTGACTGCGCGGCCGTAAACGCGCAGTCGCCAAAAATCCTAGTGAGTAGGGAAGGTCACTTCTCACCACGCATGGCGTAGGCTTCTGCTTCCTGGGAAACGCCCGGCAACTTGGCCCAAACGTTGCAACCACTGCCACCGCTCACAATCAGTTGGAACTTTCTGAGCTCTGGATTCAGGCAAAGCGCTTCCTCCGGAGCCAGTGCTTCATCACGCGAGCCTTCGACGTCCCAAAACTTGCAGGTCAGGCAGGCACCGATTTTATCCGGGTTCGACAGATGTTTATCCTTCTTCAAATCCTGAAGGTGTTCATATGTTGGCATGGTATTCCTTGGTCGTGCGTTTGTATTAACAATTCTCAGCCAGGTTTTTGACGGTTTAACGCCTTCAAGAACATTGCGGAGAATAACCACACTTCAACTAGGGTGCTCTGCCCATGCCCATGCAAACGAACCTTTTTCAGGTGACAATTCCCCACAGCTTTCATAAGGTCATGCGCGTTAAATAATCAAGGTTGGATAATGAACACCCACCTCTCAAAGCTGAAACAGTGCCATGTCATGAAAAGGCTCTTGATCTTTTTTGTACTCCTCGCGACTTTATTGCCCTCACAGGGACAACCAAAGCTGAACACGGAGACTCCAATTGGCTTTTTCACGAATTTTGCGGGACGGCTCCTACAATCGGAGATGGGCTTGGATCTCAACCATATTCAAATCTACCCCACCAACCAATACACGCCCGCCGTGCATCGACTGCTCCAAGTCACCGCCAACATCTACGATTGCACTACCAATCGCGCTGACCTGACCGACTATCCTTATTTACCCACCATCTTCCGTCCGCAGTTTACGAACGACAACGGCACAATTTACATCACCGGCTACGTCGAAGAAACCGGGACCAACGTCATCCCCAAAAAGCCCCTTGATCTCCTCAACCCCAACGACCGCGCCAACCTTCAGCCAGACGACAACATCTACGGCATCCCTCTCGTTATCGGCGCCAAAAAAGGCTTGCCCAACTTCAATGAGTTTTCGATGGCTGCGGTTGTGCAACTCACTCGGAGGATGCAAATCAGGAAGCCTAACCTTTCAGACAACAATCCCGCCCATTGGGAGTACCGCACTCAATATGCTGTAGGCATTTCCAACATCTTCGCTGTAGAAATGTGGAATTCCTATGGGACTCCATTTCCACGCGCAGTCAACATCATGGTCACGAATGAAGTCGCAATAATATTGACGAACGATCTTGGGATAATAGCTCAAACAAATTTAATCATCGGGAACTTGGTTGAAATCGGATCCAACGTTTGGGCTGGAGCGTCAAACCTCTCGAATCCCTCATTTTCTTTTGACATTCCGTTGATTACTAACATCGCCTTTATACCAACGTCGGTTCTCATATATAATCCACCAGGATTATCAAACAATCCCCCTTTAAACTTTGAAGCCAATTCAGGAATTAATGTGCAAAACTGGGTCCTGAGCGCAACGAATCATCTGCGCGTCATCACTGTTGACGCTGTCACAGGGAAACTTCTTGATTATGTGCAACTCGATGGTTTATGGGACAACCATAGTATTATCCGCGATTTAGGAAATGCAGGTCCAATTGGAAGCTACTCCGCTGCATCTTCAGCCATTTGGGATTCTACTCTGCAAGCGGGATTTCCGCACATAACCAGAGGCATGTTCGAGCAAATACAAATCTCCCTCGGCCAAGGCCCGATTGTCCCCGCTGATTGGACAAAATACATGATCAGTGCTCCAAATGGTCCCTCTCAGAGTCAGGCAATTTCACAATTTCAGTCATTCTACATCGGAGCCAGTACCAATTTCTCGATGCAAACTCCCTTCGCACCAACTGGAGAACTAGTCGCGTATCGAACTTGGCAGGCGAACGATCCTTTGGTGCACTATATATCCAATGATTTATCATCGCCTTTGAACACCACCCAGGTCTTACCTGTAAATCTTGGTCTGACCGCAGCTAGTCTGCTGCCAAATCTGGCCGCACTAAACGATCCGTTTCGTCCATGGGGAGGTAATCCAATAAAAAATTCTGACAACGATCCTCATGCTTTCGACCTTGCCTTCAAAGACCCGCTTATTACCCGCTCCGACGATTGGAGTTTCCCAACCAATGCGCCCCTTAGCTTTAATTGGCTCGGTCACGTCCATCGCGGAACACCATGGCAAACCATTTATCTAAAATCTCCCGCTGCGGATCTGAATTCCTGGGAACAGTGGACCGGCAATTATTCGAAACAGTGGAACAACAATTATTTCACGATGGATGCCGCTTATTCTCATCCCACCAACGACTGGAATCTCGCGCGGCTCATGATTTCACTCCTTAACACCAACAGGCCGCAGGATTTATTCTCGGTGAATCAAGGCAATCTGTTTCAAAACTTTGCTCAAGGTCTGAGTGTTCTGACAAACATAACGAGTGATACGGACTTTGATTCTGTAACGCCCGTCTCTCCCCAGTTCAACTCAGTCTCCATGCTCCCGGACTCACCGCAAGCTGCAGCGATTTTAGCTGGCCGCGATTCCCAACGCTCACTCCAGCCTGGCCATTACTTCCATGATCCCATTGATATTTTGGCCACACCAGAGCTGACTGTGAACTCTCCCTGGTTGAATCAAGGCACTAGCATTCAACTTCAACGCGGCATCTCCGACGCTGCTTACGAAATGATTCCCTCCCAAATTCTGCCTTTGCTGAGAGCCGATTCCGTGGGCACACCTGCGATCAGGGCGGATGGTGAGTTGCAACTCCAGTTTACCGGCTACGATGGATATCCCTACGAAGTCCAGTCTTCAACCGATCTGCAAAACTGGACCACCATCGGCACACAGTATCCAACCAACGGAACCTTCAACCTGATCGATCCCGCAGGCGCCAGCGCAGAACATCGTTATTACCGCTCTGTGCTGGCGCCCTAAAAGCCATACCGATTACAGCGAGGCAAACAGCTTTTCCAAATAGAGGCGATTCTTGCGCGCGCCTTCCGTGGCCTCTTCGACGGTCTTGCCTTTCTTGCAGCATTCCACCATTACCGGGCCGTTGAAGCCCGCACGTTTCAATTCTGAGAAGACTGCTCTGAAATCCACCTTGCCGGTGCCGAACTCCAGCCAGACATCTCCTTTTTCCTTGTCGCAATCCTTGGCGCAGAAACCGGTAACATGTTCTGCGATGGGTTTGAGCTGTTCGAGCGGGTCCTTCCCGGTGTAATAAATGATATTGCCCGCGTCGTACCAGATTTTGAAATTCGGCTGCTTCACCTTGTCCATGCAACGGATGATCTCTTCCGATGCGCCGCTGCCGCCGCCATGCGGCTTCAAGACCAGCTTCATCCCATGTTCCTGCGAATAAGGCGCAGCATCCGCCATCACCTTGTAATAATTCTCGTAATATTTCGGGCTATCCACGCCGAAGGTCAGGATGAAATCCAATCCCAGGAACTTGGCATTATCAATCTGCTTGCGCACATCCTTGATCGAATCCTCCACTGAGAGTTCGTTCTTCAACCGCAGTGCCCCCATGTTCGCCTTCAGGCCATGTGCCGCGATTTTTTCCTTCAACGCCGCCAGATATTCCGGTGTCGCCTCAGCCTTGATGAAAGGATCCTCCTTTGTCGTCGTCAGCAAACCGGTGAGCTTGTAACCCGCTGCTTTAACCCCGATCAGCGCAGTTTCGTAGGTCATGTTGTCACCAACCCAGGGCCGGTTAAAACAACCGATTGGCCAGTTCGTGCCTTTGGCTTCGGCGGCTTCAGCGGTGGAAAACTTGAGAGTGGCAGCGGCCGTTGTAGCCACGGCGGCGGTGCGAATAAATTGACGTCTATTCATAACTTACGTGCATTTGGCTTCGTTTAAGGATTCTGCGCAAGCAGAATTATTTCTGCTGCGCAATCTTCTCCTGTGGCGGATGCAGGATGAACATCATCAGATTACGAAAATCGGCATCCGACATTTGCTCCAATCCTTCCGGCATCAGTGAAAGTTCACCCGTGCGCATAACGGCGATGTCCGACTTGGCAACCACTTCCTCCTTCGGTCCGGCAGACAGCAATTTGACATGTGTATCCGTGTTTTCCACCAACCGCCCACTGATGCTTCGGCCATCCTTCGTCTCAACTTCAGTATTCTCATATCCCTTGCCCACAACTTGATTCGGGTCGATCACATTCGCCAGCAAGGCATCCAGCGTTGACCGCCCCACACCGGTCAGGTCAGGCCCAACCTCTGCGCCCTCACCGTACAATTTGTGACAGACAAAGCAGGTTTTCTTCGCCAGCTCATGCCCGGCCTGCAAGTCGGCTTTTCCCTCAAGAATCATCTGTTTCTTGACCGCAATGATCTTCTGCTTGTCCGCATCCGCGGGACGAACCCGCCCGATGTCCTGCACCGCACGCTGCCGAATCGCCGCGTCACTGTTTTCGCTCAATGTGCGAATCACAGTCGCCGGAATCTCGTTCGCAAAAATCGCTTTAGTTTCAATGGCGGACAAAAACGTATAAATCCAACGATGCCGTGACACGAGCACTTCCGCCGCCACTCGTCGCTCTCCGGGTGTGAACTCCTTCCATCGTTCCACCAATCCCTCGGCCACGTTGTCGCCACCAATTTCTCCCAGCGCGCGAATCGCCTCCAATTTCAACGGCTCAGGATTATTATTCGAGAGCACTTTGACCATGGCATCCCGCGCTGCCGAAGATTTAACTTTCCTCACCGCCTGAACTGCCTTGATGCGTTCATCAGTGCTTGCTTTGGAATCATTGACCGTTCCCACTGCGGCTTGAATGGAGGAAGCATTGCCCCACAAAGTGCCGAGGCGCTGGGCCCGATCCACCAATTCCGGCTTGCCACTAGCAGCCAGCTTTTTAAGCAGGGCATCAGTATCCACCGTCGGCTTCAGCTTGTTCCCTTGCAAACCTTCGAGCAGCCCGTCCAATGCCGCTGCCGTCAGTGCGGTATTCTTACCACTGACTGCTTCCAAAAATTGCATTGCCATATCCAGCTTGGCGGTATCCTGCGTATCACAAACGCGGCGCATGGTCTTGCGCGCAATCTGGTCGCGCAGGGGCATGGCTTCGGCGCCATTCGCTGCCAACCATCGAAACGCAAACTCGGGATGCTCCGCAATCCTCGGTTCAGCCGCTTGCCAGATCATGAACGGGATCAAAGGGTCCTTGGCATCCGCTGAAGCAATTACGAGCGGAGCCAGAATGCGCCCCGTCTCGATCTCCTTCAAACTGTCGGGCACCGGTGTGTCCACAGTCAGTGAACCGGACACCAATTGCCGCGCCGCTGTCGCCACTGCCAGGCGAACACTCGGGTCTGGATCACTCGCCAGCTTCGCCAGCCCTTTGATCACAGCTTCGTCGGCCAATCGTCGTTCACCCGCTATCCTCGCGATCCATGCGCGTATCGCCGGCTCTTTATCCTGATAAAAATCTTCCAGCACCGATTCGCTGATCTGATCTGAACTGTTCAGCGTCCACAACGCAAACAGGCGCGCCTCCAAGGTTTTTCCATCGCTCAGAAGTTTCTTGAGTGCCGGCACAGCCGCAGGATCTCGGCGTTCGGTGAGCACGCGCTGCGCGGTCTTGCGCTGCCAAATGTTGGGATGTGCCAATAAATTCACCAGCTCCACCGTGCTCATTTTGGCCAAATCCATCTTCACCTCAGGACGTGACGGCACCTTCGCTCCCGGATGCTTGCCCGTATACACCACGCGCCAGATGCGCCCGCGCTCGCGGTCCACTCCTTCCGGGTCAGCCTGCGCGTTTTGATAGCAGGGATATTTATCATACCAATCCATCACCCATAGCGCTCCATCCGGTCCGACTTGTTCACTTACGGGACGAAACCATCCATCTGTAGTAGTGAGAAAATCCTTTTGCGCCTCAGCTTTGAAACTCGAGCCGTTTGGCACGAGATGATCATGATTAATGGCGCTTTGATGAATGTTGCCAAATAGCACCTCGCCCTGCCATTCCTTCGGAAATTGATTGCCTTGATACACCTGAATACCAGCATAAGCCGCCATCAGGTGCTTGTGATCCACAATCGAAGGCAGCAATTGATAGGAATAGGGATTCGCCGGAGTTCCACCCTGCCGCACATAAATTCCTCCCGCCGCCATGTGGAAGAGATGATCAATCACACAGGCGCTGACAAACGCATTCCCATACCGGTCAAAGTCCACTCCCCACGGATTACTCGTTCCATCCGCATAGACCTCGAATCTTTTCGTCCTCGGCTGAAACCGCGCCACCGCTGCCGTCACTTCCACCCCTGGCGCACTGGCTTCAGGAATTTTAACTTTGGAATGCGTAAACACTCCATGCGTGATATAAAGCTGACCATCCGGCCCCCAGGTAAAGCCATTCAGCAACTCATGCCGATCCTCCAATCCAAAGCCAGTCATCAAGACCGTGCGTGTATCAGCAATGTCATCATGATTGGTATCCTGCAGGAACAATAAATCCGGTGCCTGACCAACAAACACCCCCCCGTAACCCACCTGAATACCCGTGGCGAGATTCAATCCATCGGCGAACACGGTGACTTTATCCGCCCGACCATCGCCGTCTGTGTCTTCCAAAATCTTTATTCGATCACGTGGCTTTGTTCCGGGTGCAGCACCTAACGGATATTCGTAGAGTTCGACGACCCATAACCGTCCACGTTCATCCCAAGCCATGGCCACGGGATTGATGACATCTGGTTCGCTGGCGAACAGGCGCACCTCAAATCCTTCCGGCACTGTAAAGGCCTTTTGCGCCTCGGCTGGCGCAAGAGCCGCCGTATTGGCCGGCGCGTGTTGCCCCGTTAATTGCTTTCCTGCCGCATACGCATCGCTGCCGGCAAGAAAGCCCGAAACCACAGCTAAAACCAAAACGTTTCGCATCATATAGGAGACGGTTCAAGACTGGGGAACTATCAAAAATATTCAATGGGATAATGATGTAATAACGGCCTCATTGACTTGGAATGGTGGACACAGGAGCTGAATTTGAATACCTTGTTGCAAGAGTGCCTGCAATGAATGATACAACTCCTGAAATCGAGCAAAAAGTTCGTGAAATGATCATGTCCCGCTCTGGCGAGGAGCGGTTTATCATGGGAGCGCGTATGTTCAGTGCCGCACGTGAAATGATCCTGGCATCGCTACCAAAGGACCTTTCCAGCGACGAGCGAAAAAAGCTGCTCTTTGAACGCGTTTATGGCATCCCGTGGTCCAGCCTCGGGATTCAGTAATAATTTTTTATCGGCATCATTCCTCCTTCCATTTAAAGTTTGGCTCGTGAAAGCAATTATCCTGGCCGCCGGTAAAGGCACCCGCATGCGGGAACTCACCAATGAGCTTCCGAAACCGATGCTCAAAGTGCATGGCAAACCGATTCTTGAACACATTCTTGAAGGCATCGCGGCGGCGGGAGTGCACGAAGTTTTCATTGTCACCGGCTTCAAAGCCGAGGTGATCGAAAGTTATTTTGGCACCGGCGAAAAATGGAAATTAAAAATCGCTTATGGCCGTCAACTCGTGCAGGACGGCACCGGCAAAGCTCCTGAGCTCGCTCAAGACTTCATCGGCAGCTCACCCTTTTTCCTGAGCTACGGCGACATTCTCGTCAGACCTGAAACATACCAGCAAATGGTTCATCGCTATAACGAGGACTATTTTTCAGGCGTCCTCACCGTCACTGGCAGTGAGGATGTCACCAAAGGCGGATTGGTATTTTTCGATGAAAAGTTTTCCCTGAAGCGCCTCGTAGAGAAACCCAGCCCGGCACAATTGGACGAGTTGCAGCGCGATGGCTGGCTAAAGTCCGGTGACACGGCTTGGTACAATGCAGGCATCTACATTTTCCGGCCATCCCTTTTTGATTTCACAGCGAAATTGCAAAAATCTCCGCGTGGTGAATATGAACTCACGGATGCCATAAGCGCACTCGTAGCTGCGCATCATCCCATTGCTGGAATGGAAATCGCCGGTCGCTGGGTCGATGTGCGGGACCCGGAAGTGCTGGCTAAGCTCGAAAAGGAGCAGAGTTAAAACTCGGGGTTATTTAAATAACCGTAAAGTTCCTGCCGATGGGGATGTTTTTTCAACCATTCCCGGATCCGTTTAATTTCAGCAAAGTCAGCCTCGCCCACTCTTTCTTTAAAGAGTTCCTCAAGATGCCTTACCTGTTCCTCATGCCGAACTCGGTGCTGCCACGCTGCGGAAAAAATCAGGTGAATCTCATCGCGCAAGTTGGAGCCCTGCAACATCTCCCATTCATTTTTATCGAACCATATTCCGCCGCAATTTCCGCACCGATCCAGTGAGAACGGAAGCGAATTTCCCACTTTGAATTTGGTCATGATGCGACTGCATTCAGGACAGACCTTGGCCGACTTCGTTTCATTGCTGGCCAATTCAAAAGTTTGCACCGGGCCTTCGACACGATGGCCAAACCGATGTTGCTCGATCCATTTCGAAAACTGAAACGAGTTGATCCATTGGCCCTGGCAGCTATCGCACCTCCAGGAGGCCAGGTCCTGGTCAAGACTGTGAGTGGCAAGTGTCCTGGTCTGGCAAACGGGACAGTTCATAGATTACACTACAAACCTTGGCTCATAAACCGGCCCGAGTCCATGTTTGCGCAATAATTCGACAAACTTCGCGACACCCCGCTTTTCGTCCGTGCCCATGTGGTAATGGATATGCCAGCCAAGGTAATCCTTGCGGAATTCGTAATCGTATTCGGTCCGGCTGCGAATAATGGAATCCAATGTATCCAGGCCAAAATCCCGCGCTTCCCTTAGTTGTCGACGCAACTGGCTGTTCTCCACTCCACGACGCAACGCCCAGACTGCATACACAAAAGGAAAACTGGTCAGCTCATACCAGGCCGCACCCAAATCAAAAATTTCATGCTGATGCGGCGCGCGTATGAAATCGATTCCAGCATCGCCAATCAGGAGCACATAATCCAGCTGAGTCGCAGCTTCGTAGCTGGGCAATGGCTTGAACTCCGGCTTCAACCCGCGTTCAGCGAGGAGCACCTTCAATAAATTGATGCTCGTAAGCGAAGCCGTGTCGCAGAAGACTTCTTTAATTTCCTCAATCGGACGCCTATGCGCCAGAAACACGCTCTTCACTTCACCCAGCGATGCAATGGCCATGCTATCAAGGATGTCATAACGATCGTTCAGAAGAACTTCAGTAATGCTCACAAGCCCGGCATCGAGCTCGTCCCGCCGCAACATCTCCGCAAGTTTGGACGGTGTGGCCAGCACGATTTCATCCTCGATGCCTCGCGTCAAAGGAGCAGCATTGAGATAATGGACGGAGCCAACACGAAAAGGTGCCAGCGACTGTTCCAAATTACCTTCACGCTGGAGTTCCTGTGCGCGCTTCTCACGTTCAGCACGTTGCGCCAATTGCTCGGGCGTTTCGACCGGAGCCATGCGCAACTTGGGCATTTCTTCCGGAAGGCTCATGCGGTGGCGAGATTATCGTCCAAAACTTTGGACCGGTTAGCGCCTGCACTGATTTCGTTTTGCGTCGGCGCATCCCAGATTTTGATCGGTTCGTAAAACGTATTTCTCTGCACCGGGACTCGACCAGCTTCACGAATGACCTTCACCAAACTGGCTTCCGTCTGCTCCTGCGGCGAATTGGCGCCGGCCATGTGGAAAATATGTTCCTCAATAATAGTGCCATGGATATCATCCGCCCCATAGCTCAACGCGACTTGCGCGAGCTTCAGTCCCATGCCAACCCAGTAGGCGGTAATATGATCGAAGTTATCCAGGTAAATGCGGCTGATCGCCAGCGTTCGCAAAGTATCAAAACCAGTGGGCGGCGTTTTCACTGGAATCTCATTATTCTCCGGTTGGTACGGCAATGGAATAAAACCAGTGAATCCTTTGGTCTCATCCTGCAACGCTCGCAACTGCCGCAAATGATCCACACGATCAGTGAGTGATTCGATATGACCAAACAGCATCGTGCACGTGCTACGTCCGCCCATCTGATGCCAAGTGCGATGTACCTCCAAGTACTCGTCGGCTGATTCCTTGCCCTTGGCAATGGCCGAACGGACTTCCTTGCGAAAAATTTCCGCGCCACCTCCCGTCAACGAATCCAGGCCCGCAGCTTTTAATTCCCCCAAGGTTTCCTTCACTGATTTTTTCGCCAACCAGGCGAGATGCAGGATCTCAATGGCCGTAAAGCATTTCAATTGCAACCGCGAATCGAGCGCGCGCAGTGACTTCAACATCTCCGTGTAATAGCTGAAGGGCAGTGAAGGATGCAGTCCACCGACAATATGAAGTTCCGTAATGCCAATTGCCGACGCTTCACGTGCCTTTTGCACAATCTGTTCCACTGACAGTTGAAAACCGTCCGCATCGCGTTTCTTTTTGGCAAATGAACAGAATTGGCAGCTCAGGATGCAGTAGTTGGAATAATTGATATAGCGGTTAATGATGTAACTGGCGCGATTAGCGTTTTTCCTGAGACGGACCAGGTCGGCAATGGCTCCAATAGCATTCAGGTCTTTGGAATCAAACAGACGCAAGGCATCCGCCTCGGAAATACGCTGCCCCGCCGCCACCTTCTCGTAGATGTCGCGCAACTCACTGCGTTGTACAAATGAATTCATTGTCTCATCCTAAATCCCGGAAATACAACTTCCGCGACCGTGATGACCAGGAAGACAAGGCTTACCAGTGCGTTCAGCCGGAAAAATGCTACATTGATCCATTTCAAACTTCGACGCCGGGCCAGCCAATGTTCCAGCAACAGACTGAACAGTATCACGATCAACCCCACCAAGTATGCCATGCGGAACCCCGAAAGCAACCCGAAGAGGAAGAGCAATCCCCACATCAAAACATGGGCCAGAAATGCCGCACTCAAGGCATTATTCGGCCCCCATCTCACCACCAGCGAATGCAGCCTTTGCTTGCGATCAAATTCATAATCCTGCAGCGCATAAATAATATCAAAGCCGATCAACCAGAACACCACCGCCACCGCCAAAATAATCGGCAGCACGCCGGAATGCTTATCGATTGGCCAAAATGCCAAACCACCCCGAACCGCGAGCCATGCCCCAATCGGCGCCAATGCCAATGCAATTCCCAGATATACATGTGTGAAATCCGTAAACCGCTTGGTCAGGGAATAAAAACAGACCACCGTCAGCGCCACCGGCGAGAGATAAAAGCAAACCGGATTTAAGAAAAAACTCGCCACCATCAAGCCCGCAGCACTTAACACACACACTAAAATTGCGCTGAACAATGTAATTTGCCCCGTCGGCAAATGCCTGCTCGCAGTCCGTGGATTCAGTTTGTCAAAATTCCTATCCACGATGCGATTGAACGCCATCGCACAAGTCCGGGCACAAACCATCGCTGCCAGGATCAAACCAAATGTTTTCCATCCCGGCCAGCCTCGATTCTCCCGCGCCGCCACCACCATTGATGCCAATGCAAAAGGCAATGCGAATACCGTATGGGATAGTTTGACGAATGATGCGTATTTGGAAATTTGAGAAAACATCTGAGATTGCTTACTAATTAATCTTTTTCGTCCTGCCAACGCTGTACCAAATCCTGCGGCACGCCCATATGATCCAACACTCGCGCCACCACGGTATCGACTACTTGTTCAACAGTTTTAGGGCGGGTGTAAAACGACGGATTGGCTGGCAAAATGACCGCTCCAGCCAGCGTGAGCAGTTCAAAATTTTTGATGTGCACCAGATTCAGCGGTGTCTCTCGTGGGACGAGAATCAGCTTTTTGCGCTCTTTTAACATGACATCAGCTGATCGCAGGAGAACATCTTCACTATAACCGTGCGCGATACGTCCCATTGTTCCCATGCTGCACGGAATGACCACCATCACATCAAATGGATTGGAACCGCTGGCGAAGGGCACGTTCATGCTTTTCAAACCATGAAGCTTCGCACCGGCTGGCAATTTCAATCCTTCAGGCAATTCTTCCGAAATGACCGCATGGGCATAGTTGCTCATCACGACATGGATCTCGTGCTGCCCGGCATCCAGGTTGTCGAGCAAACGCTGCGCGTAGAGCGAACCACTGGCGCCGGTTATGGCAACAAGTATTCTCAAATGCGGGCCTTTTTCATCATTCTTTCCAAAGCCTAATCATGAAGCCAGGGTGAGCATCTCGCAAGCCCGTTTGAGATGTGGCGGGAGCCTTAAACAAAAGTGTTACGACCCCTGCAAAACTTCTTGAGTAAACCGACCACTTTCGCACAATAACGGTGTGTCAAAGTGCGGAAAATTCGGTACGTTTCTTCTGGTCGTCCTGGCTGGCTGTTCCACCGTCCCTCCGCAACAACCGCCCACGGAAGTTACGGTTGTTCCTGAACAAACTGCGATCGTTACGGCGTCAGCCAATTTCGCACCTGCAAGCCCCATCGTTACCGTGCCCACTCCGGCGCCGGTTGCAGTTCCGGCGCCCAGGATAATTCCGGCTCCAGCACCAGTAACTCCTGCCGCCCCCACCAATCAGATTACCGATGCGTGGATCGCCTTGGACCGCTGGGTACAACTCAACGGCTTCGGAACCTTGCGGCGTCTCACCGCTGACGCGAATCCGACCTATTCCTTTGCTACACCGAATGGCACGATGAGCGTCAAAGTGGGAAGTCAACTGGCCTACTGGAATGGCTTGGAGTATCGACTCGGCTTCGCACCGCAACTCTCCAATGGACGCCCTTATCTTCATGCGCTGGATGCAAACAAGAATTTCGAGCCTTTGCTCAACAACAAACCCTCCTTCCAGTGGTCGACCAATCGGGTTGTTGTCATTGATCCCGGCCATGGCGGCACGGATAACGGCACAAAGAGTGTTTTCAACGGTCATTTCGAGAAGGAGTTTACCTTGGACTGGGCCTACCGCCTCCAGGCAATCCTGGCCGCCAAAGGGTTCACGGCCCTCATGACCCGCGCCAGCGATGCCAATCTCGCCCTTTCCAACCGGGTCGCCTTCGCCGAAAAACACAAAGCTGACCTCTTTCTCAGCCTGCATTTCAATTCCTCCCTGCCCGACCATACGCAGACAGGATTGGAAACCTATTGCCTCACCCCTAAAGGCCTGCCCTCCAATCTCACCCGCGGTTATTCAGATAACGCAAACCTCTCCTTTCCCAACAATTATTATGATCGGGACAATCTGCAATACGCTGTCCGCCTGCACCGCTCCTTGTTGAAAGTGAACGGCCAAATCGACCGTGGCGTGCGACGTGCGCGGTTTTTGGGTGTGCTGCAAAACCAGAGCCGTCCAGCTGTTTTGATTGAAGGTGGTTACCTGTCGAACCCTCAGGAAGCCCGGCGCATCGCTGACCCTGCTTATCGTCAGAAACTTGCTGAGGCAGTTGCTGAAGCCCTGCTGGAAAGCATGGATTCCAACGTGCACCTGGCCAGCCAGTCTCCCGCGCCTCCCGGCGGCACTCAACCTGCCGAAAAGACAAACTAATGCCGGACGCCAAACATATCCTGATCACGGGCGGTGCTGGCTTTATCGGTTCGCATCTGATTGAACGGCTCCTGCCCGCTGGCAAAAAAATTGTTGTTATCGATGATTGCTCCACCGGAAGCTTGGAAAATCTGAAACCTTTCGCGACTCATCCCGAGTTAACGGTGATTCAAAGCAAGGTTTCCCAATGCAAACAGTTGTCTGAAATCGTTGCCAACGCTGAATCCATTTATCATCTGGCGGCTGCGGTGGGAGTTGAATTGGTGGTCAGTTCGCCCATCCACGTTCTCGAGACAAATCTCCACGAAACTGAAATCATCCTCGAAGTCGCGGCGGCTCACGGAACACCCATTCTCCTCACCTCCACCTCGGAAGTTTACGGCAAAAGCCAGAAACCCGCATTCACCGAGGAGGATGACCTGCTCATTGGCCCACCTCACCGCGGACGCTGGAGTTATGCCTGTTCGAAACTCATGGATGAGTTTCTGGCCATGGCTTATGCCAAGGAACGTTCACTCCCGGTGGTAATTGCCCGTTTATTCAACACTGTCGGCCCCCGTCAAACCGGCCGCTACGGCATGGTCTTACCTCGGTTCATTGCCACTGCCAAGGCTGGCCAACCGTTGAAAGTCTACGAAGATGGCAGGCAAACCCGTTGCTTCTGTTACGTTCAAGACACCGTCGAAGCGTTGACCCGTCTTCAAAATTGCCCCGCTGCCCGCAGTGAAGTCTTCAACATTGGCAGCACGGAGGAGATTAGCATTCTCGAACTGGCTCAGCAGGTCATTCACGCCCTCAACTCCAAATCCACCATCGAGTTCCTCCCCTACAACCAGGCCTACGCTCCCGGTTTCGAGGACATGCGCCGACGCAAGCCCGTCGTTGACAAACTCTTCAAAACCATCGACTTTCAACCCTCCACTTCCCTCCGACGCATCATTGAGCTGACTGCTTCAGCCAGTTAAAAACTCGTCCGGTATTCGTCGGAGCATACTTTCATCTCGCGTCCCGCCTGATAATAACAAAAAAGGCGTCCTTACGGACGCCTTTGGAACTTAAGATCTTAACCCCGTAGTCAGGTTATGGGATGTAAATCGCATTTCCGGTGGTGGTCGGCGAAGTGGCAAGACCAGTATCACCCGAAGTGCTCAAGATTTTACGGAAACCGGACAATGTGGTCTTCTGCACACTGCCGTCGCCCAAACCGACGTTACCACTGCGTTGATGCATCTTGTCAGTCCAACCAGCAACGGCTGTTCCATTGGTAGTCAAATACATGAAAGCACCGGCTGCGGTAGTAGAGTTGTCATATCCAAATCCTATGGGAGGAGTGGTGTAATTCGGAGCGGTGCCGCCAGACCATGCACCCAGGTTACGATCACCGCTCAACAATGCCTGCGGCTGTGTTTCATCGGCATGGATGCCTACAAAGTAGGAAACTCCAAAATTTCCGCCGTTGGCAGTAGTATTAACCGCAGCATTCATTTGGGCAAAGTTGGTGCAAGCAACGCGTTCGTCTGATGGGCACATCACCACCTTCGGAGTGCTCAACTCATTCGACATGCACTGGAAAGCGCGGTAAACATTAGGATCTGCATTTGGGGTACCCGGATCAGGAAACAATTCCGAGACACCACCCGCCGCAGTGCTGACGGCATAATCATATTTATCTCCGTTATCGCCACCCCACATGCGGTAGGAAAGTCCCACTTGCTTCAGGTTGTTAACGCAATTGATCTGTTGCGCCTTCTGTTTGGCCTTCGCCAACGCAGGCAGCAAGAGGCCGGCCAAAATGGCAATAATGGCGATGACGACTAACAGCTCGATTAGAGTGAAAGCCCCAGTTTTGAGTTTTCGCATTTTATTCATACTTTGTTTCGTGTTGGGTAACAGTCTGCAAACTTTATTTTAAATTCAGTTCCAGTGTCAACCTGATTTGATTGCTCTCTACTGCATCACCCATGCCAATCCAACTTTTACCCGATTTCCCAACATTTCTCGCGCTTAAAACCCCTGCACGTGAGCATCCTCACGCATTCCGCGTGAATTTCCCGCGCCTTCCATTTTTCCCCTTTCGATGTTCGATGTTGCAAGTTCAGCGTTGGATGTTTCAATTTTTGCCATCCTCCATCCTTGCCCCTTTGCTTTGCCTTGTCCCTACCCCTCTGCTAGCCTTTCCCTCGTATGGCGTTCGATTCCTTTCGCGACTTCCTCCACACACTCGAGCAATCGGGTGAACTCAAGCGCATCTCCCAACCCATTGCCACCGAGCTCGAAATCACCGAGCTCGCCGATCGCGAAATGAAATCCCCCGGTGGCGGCAAGGCGCTCCTCATCGAAAAACCGACCGTGAATGGGCAACTCTCCCCATTCCCCGTCGCCATCAACACCCTCGGCTCCCATCGCCGCATGGCCATGAGCATCGGCGCCGAATCCATCGATGCCGCCGCCGCCGAACTCGGCGCTCTCATGAAGGCCAAGCCTCCCACCGGCCTGCGCGAAGCCCTGAAACTCCTCAGCACCGCCCTCGACCTTCGCCACGCCAAACCCAAAACCGTCCGCTCCGGCCCGTGCAAGGACGTCATCCACCGCTACGACGCCCCCGCCACCCGCACCGCCCACTGGCCTGATGCTCCGATGATCTCCGAGCCCGCAACACGCAACACGCAACACGCAACAACTCCGTCTCTCCTCGACTTGCCCATCCTCAAATGCTGGCCCCACGACGGCGGCCGCTTCATCACCCTCCCCTGCGTCGTCACCCAGGATCCCGACACTGGCGACCGCAACGTCGGCATGTATCGCATCCAGATTTACGACGCCCAAACCACCGGCATGCACTGGCAACTTCAAAAAGTCGCCGCCCGCCACGGACGCCGCTACTACGAATCCGGCCAACGCATGCCCGTCTCGATCTTCATCGGTGGCGACCCCGTATTTACCTTCTGCGCCACCGCCCCACTGCCCGATGGCCTCGACGAATTCCTCCTCGCCGGTTATCTCCGCAAAAAATCTGTCGAACTCGTCAAATGCGAGACCAACGACCTCATGGTCCCCGCCAATTCCGACTTTGTCATCGAAGGTTACATCGATCCCCAGGAACCGCTCCGCATGGAAGGCCCCTTCGGCGATCACACCGGCTACTACACCCTGCCCGAGCCGTATCCCGTCTTTCACATCACCGCCATCACCCATCGCAAGGATGCCGTTTATCCCTGCACCATCGTCGGCATCCCGCCCATGGAAGACTTCTACATCGGCGGTGCCAGCGTGAAACTGTTCCTCCCCATCTTTAAGATGAACTTTCCCGAGATTGTCGACATCGCCCTCCCCGCCGAAGGCGTCTTCCACAACCTCGTCTTTGTCAGCATCAAAAAAACCTACCCCATGCAAGCCTATAAAATCATGCACGGCCTCTGGGGCATGGGCCAGATGATGTTCACCAAATACATGGTCATCGTCGATGCCGACGTCAACGTCCATAACACCAGCGAAGTCCTCTTCCACCTCTGCGCCAACACCGACCCCCAGCGCGACTCCATCTTCACCCGCGGCCCCGCTGACGTCCTCGACCATGCCACCACCGACATCGCCATCGGCACCAAACTCGGCATCGATGCCACCAAAAAACTCCCCGGCGAAGGCTTCAAACGCCCCTGGCCCCCCCTCATCCAAATGGACCCCGCCATCAAAGCAAAGATCGATTCTCTTCTTGGCCGCTAAACCGCTTGTTCCTTCGCGAATGCGGCCGAGGATCTCAACCTAACCGCCAGGCACGTTCACTTGCGTAGCATCTCCACTCCTCAACCTCTCTTACACCACTCGGGACGCCATACCGCGCGCCAGCAATCAACCCTCACGTAGCATCTCCGCGTGAGCGGGATCATTTATTTTCCTGGGCAATGAGATCAAAGGTTGGAATCAATTCACTTGGAACAGCCAGGTCAGAGAGGAGGCCTCTTCAAGTTGCCAGCGTCTGGAGAGCGTTTTGCAGTATAAACCTTCCAGAAGGTCGGCCAGAAATCGTCATCCAGTGGATGCAGGGTTGGATAACCGGGCACGACGGAACTTATAAATGACCATTCGTTCGGGTGCTTAACCAGTTCGGCACGGAGCGGGTTTTCTATGATGTATTGGCACACCTTGGCAAAGGCGTTGTGCTTGCGGTCTTCTTCACGGAGGACATGATCGTGGGGTAGGTGTTGAAATTTGTTGGGACGCAAAGCCGGGCCCAGATGCTCACGCAGGAATTTCATGGCGAGTTGCTGATCAGAATCGAGACGCAGCCCCATCCAGACCAAGTGCAGATGATCGGGCATGAGGCAGTAAGTTGGGCAGAATAAGCCTTCGCGGGCGGCGGCGTGGAGCATGATTTCGCGAAAAGCTGAATGGAAAGTTTCAGTCAGCCATCCAATCCGGCGCATCGCGATGGGCAGGGTCCAGTGCACAACGGCATCGGCCTGATAGTATTCACGTGGAAGGCGCGGGAGGGAGAATTTGCGGTTGGTGCCTTGGCCTCGCAGTGGATTGGGATTTTCAGAGTCTGGCATGATCGAGGGGATTTTGGAGTTGGCTCACGAAGAGCAGGGGATGGCATTCGAGGTGAGTGGAATCATGTTCTTATTTATTAATTGTCGGTGAGGAAAAAGAAAAGTTAGATCCCGCTCACGCGGAGATGCTACGCAAGTGAACGTGCCTGGCGGTTGGATTGGATGACCTTGGGCGCGTGCGCGACGCACGAGCCGATGCCAGTTTCCATCTCCAATCAAAAATCCAAAATCGCAAATCAAAAATTTCCCGCTACCCTCTCCCCATGCTCAGTTCAACCTTTGCCTGGCTCTGCCGCAACGCCACCATGAAAAAACTCCTCTGGCGCGGCCTCTACCAACTCCTCGCCATGCGCAACCCCGGCTTCGACTGGCAATTCATGAACTACGGCTACCTCCCGGGCCTCGATGAACCCGCCCCCACCCAACTCACCCCCGCCGACGAATTCAACCGCCTCCAAATCGGCCTCTACCATCACCTCCTCCAATCAGCCTCGCCCCACGGAAAGAGCATCTTGGAAGTCGGCTGCGGACGCGGCGGCGGCCTCAGCTACATCCACCGCTACCATCAACCCGCCGAAACCGTCGGCGTCGACTTCTCCGCCAAAGTCATCCAACTCTGCCGCCGCAAATACACCGGCCAAAAAATCCAATTCCAACCAGGCGACGCCGAAGCCCTCCCCTTTGACAACAACCGCTTCGATTGCATCATCAACGTCGAATCCTCCCACTGCTATCCCTCCATGGAAAAATTCCTCGCCGAAGCCGCGCGCGTATTGAAACCCGGTGGACACTTCCTCTGCGCCGACTTCCGCGATGCCACCCAACTCCCGCTCCTCCACCAACAAGTCGCCACCTCCGGCCTCAAGCAACTAAGCTTCCGCGACATCACCCCACGCGTCCTCGCCGCCATGGATGCCGACACCGCCACCAAACTTGAGCACATCCGCCGCAGCATCCCCGCCCCGTTCCGCTCCTCCTTCAGCGAATTCGCCGGCGTCACCGGCTCCAAGATCCACAACGCCTTCAAGACCCGCGAAACCCGCTACCTCTCCTTCACCCTCCAGAAACCATCGCAATAGCAGCCAATCCTTGTAGCGCAGATTTAAAATCTGCCGTATCGCAGGTTTTCAACCTGCTTTGCCGTCAACGAACCACCAATCACTCCAGGCTCCGAGAGGCCCTAACTTTGCCCGCATTTCCATCTCCCCAGCTGCTTCCACTCGAGCACGCGACCCACGACACAATCCCACCGCCAGGCACGTTCCCTTGCGCCGGTATGAATGAGCTGCCGCTCGCTCCCTGACAATGCCCACGATCCAATCCTGCCCTCACCCGTTCCCGCGGATGCGGCCTACGATCTGAATCCTAGCGCCAGCAATCAACTAAACGGTGGAATGAGGCTTCGCCCGAATTCAAACCTCGTCGGTGACCCTGCCAACACCCATCGAGCCCATCCGCGGACGCGGCCCACGACCCAATCCCACCGCAAGGCAACAATTATTGCGTTGGTAGGGAACGCGCTGCGCCGCTTCCCTGACCTCCCTCACACTCCAATCCAATTCATCGTGGTCATCGCGTAGGCGATCAGTGATTCAATCCAACTGTCCAAGCAAGGCTCCCCGCTCCTGTGCGCGCCTCATGATCCTCCAATCTTGCCTTTCTCTCCGCATCCCCCATACTGCCCTTCTGAACAAAAATTGGGCCAAGGGAATTCTAATCGCATCGCTCCTTCTCGGAGTCGGAATTTATTTCCTCTTTTTCTTCTCTCGCGAACCGTCCTATCACGGTCGAAAACTCAGCGCATGGATGGAAGACCTGCAGGCCGAACAACCCGAAACCAAATCCGCCGCCAAGGCTGCCATACGCAACATCGGCACCAAAGCCGTTCCACTCATAATCAATTACGCCCAAGCCCAAGACTCCCCTCTTAAAAACCGCCTGAAACAGCTGGCGGAGAAACAAACCCTGATCCAATTCCACTTTACTCCCTCATACCATCCGCGACTCCTCGCCTATGAAGCTTGCGACATCCTCGGCCCCGCAGCCCAGGGAGCCATCCCCGCTCTTTCCAATTCGTTAAATGCCGCGAAATCCGATCCAACCGCTGCTTACGTCCTGACATGTATCGGCGGCCCCAAAGTAATTCCCCCGCTGAGAGCTGCCCTCAATAACCCCAATCGCGGCGTCGCGCAGTGCGCAAAGATTGCCCTCAAAATCCTCGAATCAAAAACCAACCCCATCCCTAACAGCGAAGATTATCAGCAGCGGAACTGCGAGTTCAATCGACTGGTCCTTACGTCCGCCTTCGAGCAATACCGCGCGACGCACACCAACCAACCCGCTTCACGCTGGCCCTCAGCTCTAACAAACCGTCCACCAGTCGCTGTTCCCGAAGGCTTCCAAATACCGCGATGAAAACACAACAAAGCAAGTAATATGATTAAGGACCATGGGAGGATAACAATATTGGCAATCTTAATTTGGCTGGCCTCGAATTCTCCCGCCCACGCCGCCACCAACTCCTCCAGCCTCACCCATCACCTCTCCCAACTCAAACACCCACCCGACTTCACCGCCATCATCCAACCACCCTTCGTCGTCCTCGGCGATGAATCACCCGCTGAAGTCCAACTCCACGCCACCCGCACCGTCAAATTCGCCGTCGATCAACTCAAACAACTTTACTTCACCAACGACCCGCCCGAGACCATCAACATCTGGCTTTTCAAGGATGCCACCAGCTACACCAACCACGCCCGTTCACTCTTCGGCGACACTCCTACGACGAAATTCGGCTACTACTCCAGCCAACCGCCTAAACATGGGTAGCAATTAAATTGCTTCCATTGATAAATTCCAAGGACATGGCTTATTGAAGTTATGTTCGAGGGAAGATTTTCAAAGAGGATTTCGAATGCTTTTCTGGACACAGAATACGTGACATGAAGAATGCGGGATATCTTATCCGCGAGCAGCGGGAAATGCTGGCCGGACAACTTCTGGCCCGGCAGCTCGCCCTGGCTCCTGATTTGGAGCAGCGGCATCCGCGCGAGAAGTACTTGGAGGACAATCAGCTCCATTTTGCCTACCTGGCCGAGGCTTTGGCTTATGAGGCGCCCCAATTGTTCCGCGATTATGTTGCGTGGATAAAAGTAGTTTCAGTTTCCCGCGGCACACCCGAGTCGGATTTGAAGCGCAATCTCGAAATTCTGTTAACTGTGCTGAAGGAAAATCTACCTGCGGACTGCAGCGCCATTGCCTCCGACCTCGTTACCAGCACGCTTCACGAGTTTTCAACCTTCCCGGTTGATCCGCCGTCGTATTTGGACCCCACGGCGCCATTGGCCGATCTCACGCGGAACTTTCTCAACGCCCTGCTTGATAACCAAAAAGCCGCCGCCAGCCGGCTCGTCTTCTCGGCAGCCAGGTCAGGCACCGCGCCAGCCATGATTTATCAACACGTGTTCGGACCCTGCCTCTATGAAATCGGCCGGCTGTGGCAAACTGCGCAAATCAATGAAGCTCAGGAACATTTTTGCGCGCAGGTCATTGAAACAACGATGTCCATAATCGCCGCCTTCTTCAAAGGCATCAAGCAGCGCCGCGTGTTTGTGGGATTCTGTGTCGCTAACGAGCGTCACGAGTTAGGCATCCGCATCCTCGGTGATTTCTTTGAAATCGAAGGCTGGGATGTCGTTCCTTTAGGCGCGAATGTTCCCAGAAATAATGTTCCATCCATATTGGAATTATGGAAACCGGATGTCATCGGTCTTTCCGTCACCATGGCCTACCATCTGCCGGAATTGGAAGCGGTCGTGAAGCTCATACGGGAGACCTCAAAACAAAACCAACCGAAAGTGTTGATCGGAGGACGACCCTTTAACCTTTGTCCGGACCTTTGGAAGAAGTTTGGAGCAGACGCTTCTGCATATAATCCTGAACAAGCTCTCGCCCTGGTCTCAGGTGATTCCGCCATGGCTGGCGCTTCGTCCTGAAGTTGAAGCCATGCCAGCACCCATTTCGTTACGCCTCATCATCCAACTTCCGATCCAGATAATACGCCGCGCTGATCAAGCCCAGATGCGTGAATGCCTGCGGGAAATTTCCCAGATGCTCACCACTCAAACCGAGTTCCTCGGAATACAATCCCAGATGATTGGCATACCCCAGCGTCTTCTCGAAATAATACTGTGCCAGCTTCAAGTCTCCGCGCGCGCCAGGCATTCCACGTTCCAGAACGAACACATCAGCAACAATTCGGGATCACCATCGCCCGGAAAGCAGTCTTTTATTCGTGCCCATTCGTGGTTGAACTGAATGACTTCAACCGTGGTTTTCCCCAAATCACCTCTTCAAAACCTTAAACGCAAAATTCATCCCCATCCCACACGCAAACGCGAGATGCATCCAAAGCATCGCAGTCGGTTCCAGCAACCGCGCTGCCGTGAGCGGACCAGCATCGATGGTATCAAAGCCAAGTTCATCCGAGAGCTGCTTCACGGTGGCTTTCGCCGAAGCATCATCACCGCAAATGAACATCGTGGCTTTCTGCGAACCATAATTCGGATTCGCCATATTGCCCGCGCCTGTTGTGTTGAACGCTTTGACGACCTTCGCCCCTTTGGCCCAATCGGCGACCTGCTCTCCAGCCGAAGTAGTGTGCCCCAGCACCAGGCCTTTTTGAAGTCCCTCCGCACCCATGATCACCGGGTTCGTGCAATCAATCAGAATTTTTCCATTGAGATTGCCCGCAGATTGAATGGCCGCTTGCGTCCCCTCCCACGGCACTGTCAGCACGACAACCTCCGAACCTTTCACTGCATCAGCAATCGAAGCCGCCTTGGCATTCGCCCCGCCCGCGCCGACCGCCTTTTGCACCTTGGCATCACCCAGATTGCGAACGCCAAAAGTGACTTTATGACCATTTTTTGCCCAGCGACTTCCGAGTGTGCCGCCGACATTCCCTGCACCTATCATTGCAATATTCATGTTAGCTCCTGAGTTTGTTTGCGCTTATTTCTGCCTTGAACGAATTGGCGGCAAACCATACCGCAGGATTGCATTCCCGCAAGCTGAGGACTTGCAAACAAAAAAACCCGCCGCCGGAAAATCCGGCGGCGGGCTGAATCAAGTCAATCGTCTCTGCCAATTACGGGCTGACCACCTGGAAGAACTCCATCGGTGTGCTCATCGCATTGGTAACGGAGGTGGAGGCGCCGGTAGCAGTGATCGGACCAGCCACGGTTGGCCAGGAGGCTTGAGGTGCCGCCACATTGTTCGTGCCAATCACATGATACACCACGCCAGCCGAAGAGGCCCAGGTGATGACGAAGTTGGTTCCGGTCGAGTCAACGAATTCGGAGCTGATCGTGATCGATGGCGACGTAATGAGCACCGTGCCGCTGGCTCCGGTCAGCGTATAGTTCGCCGCCGCTGCGCCACCCAGGGTCAATGTCGCGAACGAGGTGATCGCCTCTGGACCGGCATTCGTGCTGGCCAGCGTGGCGCTGCCGCCGCCCACGGTCACCACATCGGCGCCAACTTTATTGGTCACCGACAGGATCGCCGCCGCCGCAGTTGCGGTGCCGTCAAATAACCGCGTGCCGCTGAGCGCGACTGGCAGCGCGCTGACCGTCAGTTTGCCGGTGGTCGCATAGGTGATGGTGTAGTTGGCTGCGGTGAACGTGCCGCCCGTCGCCACGCTCGGGGTGATGGTGTAGGGCGAACCAGATACAGCCGCGTTCGCCGTCCCGCCGGTGCAGGCCAGGGTAACCGTGCCAATTGTTTCACCATTCACAAGGCCGGTGACCGTAAACAGCGTGCTGCCACTTCCAAAAGTGACAACCTGACCATAAGTCTTGGTTTCAGCAGTGGCGGTAACTGTAATCGCCACCTTGGTGACCGTCAGAACGCCAGTGGCGTAGGTGATGGTGTAGTTGGCCGGGATGAACGTGCCGCCTGTCGCTACGCTCGGGGTCAGCGTATACGTTCCCGCCGGGTCCGTTGCCGCCGTGCCACCGCTGGCGCTGAGCGTCACTCCACCAATCGTTTGGCCAAGAACCAGGCCGCTGCTGGTGAATTGCGTGGTGCCGAGGGTAAGCGTCGTCCCATATGCCTTGCTCTGCGCCGACGCCGTGATGGTCAGGGGCTTCGGATTCACCGTCAAACCTGTCGAAGCGCCAACATAGGTAATGTTGTAATTGGCCGCGTTGAACGAGCCGCCCGTCGCCGCGCTTGGGGTAATGGAGTAAGTTCCAATGCTTTCGCTGTTTGCACCGCCGCCGCTCACCGCCATTGATACCGACCCGATCGTTTCACCGTTCACCAACCCGCTGCTGGTAAATTGCGTGCTGCCAGTGAGGGCAATGGCAGTGCCATAATTGACCGTCTGGTTGTTCGCCGTCACCGTCAACGACGCCGGATTCACCACCTGGGTAACAGCGCTGGCGGAACTCGGCGAATAAGCACTGTTAGTGGACCCGCTATACTGGGCAGTGATCGATGGGCTGCCTGCCGCGAGGGACGTGCTGGTGCCGATGGAAGTGGCAGTGCCATTAATCGAACTGACCGGCACTGGAACGCCCAATGGCATTCCATTGACATAGAATTGCACATCGCCACCGGTAGGAACGGGAGCAACAGTCGCGGTAAAGGTGGTGGACTGCCCGTAGGTGAGGGGCGAAGTGGCAGAGAGCGCGGTTGTGGTTGCGTGAGTGGCAGCTGTCACAGTCAGAACCACGGTCGAGCCGACGACCGAAACGGAGGCCACATCGCCCGAAGCCAACCCGGCCCCGCCGACGAAGGCGACACCGTTGGGAGAGCCGATGATGGTTCCCGTGGTGCCGTCGCCCACCTGGATCAAATTGTAAATCCCCGCACCCAAGGGTGACCCGGCAGCGTTATTGACAAAAAACACGTTGTTACTGAGTGAAAGCACGCTGGCAGAAACAAACAGAGCAGGATTTGCCATATCGCCCGTGAATGCCGTGGGTGTGAAAGTGAGCGCGACAGGCTGTGAGGCTGTACCGAGGGCGACAGTGCCGCTGATATCGCCATTGATGGTAGTGACACCAATCTGACTGAGCGAGCCCAGACCCGACACATCAAATGTGGCTCCCGGGTCAACCGTGATGCTGGACGAAAGCAACGAGCCGCTGCCGGTCAAAGCAAGCGTGCCGCCGTTCACTTCAGTGGGGCCAGTATAGGTGTTCGCCGCGGTGAGGGTCACAGTGCCCGCTCCAACCTTGGTCAATCCGCTGAAGGTGCCCGAGTCGGTGATGCTATCATTGATGGTAATGTTTCCAGGACCGCCCACACTGCTGCTGCTGGTTAGATTCACAGAAGCGAGTTGTGCGACGGCGGTGGCGCTCCCGCTGCTGAGCGTCAAAGTCGGCGCAGAAGTATAATTGCTGCCTCTTTGAGTGATACGCGCGCCCACCAATGCAAAGTGCGTTGCATTACCGGTTCCGGTCGGAGCCGTGCCCGTTCCGCTAAGGGTGCCACCGGTGAAGGTGATGGTCGGAGCGCTGGTGTAACCATAACCCGGAGTTACGATGGTGATGGTGGTGCTGATCACGCTGGGAGAAGTACCAGCAAGGACGCATGTGCCATACGCAAATTTTCCGCCGCCACCGCTGATTACGACAGTCGGGACCGCCGTGTACTTTTGTGTGCCGGCATTAATGGTAAAGCTCGAGGCAGTCACACCCAGACTCGGCGTGGCAACGGCGCCACTGCCGCCACCACCGGAAAAAGTTATCGTTGCCGGCGAGGTAATGTCATTCGCGGCGGCAGTGACCGTGGCAGCCGCCACGGTCCCATTGCCGATAAGTGTCGCCGTTGTGCTGGTGTTGCTGTTAATCAACGCCCCGGCGCCGCCAAACCCCGTACCGTTCAGGACGAGGGCGGTATTAATACCTGCGATGCCGTTCAAATCCAGCGTGCCCGACGTGACGTCGTTGATAACAGTGACAAGGGACGATCCCAGCGCTGCGGGGTTGCCCAGTCGGACAACACCATTGCTTAAAAACGTGTTCCCGCTAATGGTATTGGCCCCGGATAACATCAGGGTGCTGGCGTTAAATTTTTTCATGCCGCCATAGCCATCAATTGGACCGGAGATGGTAACCAAATTTCCGCTGCCACCCGCGCCGATGGACAGTGGGACACCCCCCAAAGTCCAAGGGGCGGTAAATGTCAAACCGGCAGGATTCGCCACAATATTAAGGCTGCTAACGATTCCACCAGAGACGGTGTTTGTAATGGTCATGGCAGAACTGCCTTCGAGAACGAGCGCGCCTCCGGGAGAATTTGAGATCCCAATGTTGCCGGTGCCAAGGGCAACGCTGTTACTAAAGTTTAAAATGCCGATAAAACTGGCGCCCGCGTAACCAAAGGAAACACCGCCAGTATAAGAATTTGTGCCATGCAGAAAGATCTGGCCGCTGCCTTCAGGCGTGACTGTGCCGGGGCCAGTCATCGCGTTATTGATTGTTACACTGCCAGGGTCACCGGCGTTGCTGGTGACGTCAAAAGCATCAAGGCCGGCCACCAAGGTGAATACGCCAGTACCGGTAACAAGCACAGGACAAGGATTCGGGGTGAGCGGCCCATCGAAAAAGCCCGCTATGTTATGATTGGCATTCGCAGTGACCGTGAAAAGCGGAGTACCAGTGCCGCTGTGAACGGCAAAGCACGCGGCGGAATTATCCACCCAGGCTACCGGGGTGGCTTGACCGGTGCCAGAAGTGCTCCAGGAAGCAGCTTCCCATGAGCCCGACAAGTCGCCCAAATAAGGATTGGCTCCAGTAGTGCCTATCGGATCCCAATAGGTAACGACCGCCCTGGCATTACTGGCAAAGATCAACAAACATAGACAAGAACACAATAGTAAGAGTTTTTTCATAGGACTGTTTTGATTAGGGTTATTTGAGGTTTTACGGGTCAGGAAATCTTCGAAGTTTGTTTTCTGAATGAAAATAATTTGGCGTAGGTCCGGAGTCATATCGGCATTATTCGAAATCACAGGACGACACAATAATTCAAACCACTTCTGCTTCTGGAAAATCTTCCTTTTAGGAACAACGCCCAACTTTGGTAAAATGCCTGCAGGTCGGGAAACTCGAAGAAGTTTATGCCTTAACCTATTCAAACCGTCAATCTCTTTTCGCCGCAGCGGAATGCTTCATTCATGCGAATCCAATAAAACAGCGGGAAGCTCGAAAGCCTCCCGCTCACAAATGCCAATCAATGAAACACGGCACTCCCTTCAAAGGGGGCATCGCCAAAGCTGAAGATACCGCCATCCTTGCCAACGAGCCAATATCCGGAGCCATCCACGGAGCTGGACATCCCAACGATTGGTGCAGCCAGGCGCTGGCCACCTTCCGAGCCATAATAGCCGACGTTAAAACCAAAGATGCCGCCGTCCGCTCCCACCAACCAATAGCCAGTTCCGGCAGGATTTGAAGCCATGCCCACCACCGGGGCATTCAGATGTTGTCCGCCCATCGAGCCATGAAAACCGGCGTCGCCAAAGGCAAATATCCCGCCATCCGAACCCACCAGCCAGTAACCATTGCCCGAAGGAGTGGCGCTCATGCCAACGACTGGCGCATTCAGATGTTGCCCACCCATCGAACCGTGGAAGCCCGCATCTCCAAAGCCAAAGATCCCGCCATCTGAACCCACCAGCCAGTAACCATTGCCCGAAGGAGTGGCGCTCATGCCAACGACTGGCGCATTCAGATGTTGCCCACCCATCGAACCGTGGAAGCCGGCGTTGCCGAAGCTAAAAATGCCGCCATCCGCGCCCACGAGCCAATAACCATCCCCTTGAGGACGGGCGGCAATTCCCACTACTGCCGCATTCAGATGTTGACCGCCCATCGAACCATAAAAATGAGCGTCGCCAAAAGAAAAGACTCCGCCATCCGAAGCCGCAATCCAATAACCCGCACCGCTGGCGCTGCGAGCCATTCCTACCCGGTTTGTCAGATAGGTTGGACCCGTTCCCACCACCACCAGGCCGGCATCATTGCCGTTGAACACGTCCATATCCACATTGCCCGCGATGCCAGACACCGAACCGCTGCTGCTGAACTGCCACAGGCTCCACGAGCCCCCACCCCAAACATCACAACTTCCGCAAACACTCCACGGCGTGCCAGTTTGAGGATTCTGTCCGTTGTAATCGGCGATCCAGGAAATCCACTGCGCCACACTGCTGTTAAAGTTGCAGGCGCTGCACGCGCTGGTATACAGCACCGGTTTGACCACTGTCCCCGCGGCGGACGCATCGCTCACGATCGCGTTGCACCATTGGTTGGCCCAGTCCGAGTAACTGCTCGCCCCGACCACGCCGCTAAAAACCTCGAAGTCAAGCATCGGCATGAAGCTCTTGCCATCGGCCTTGATATATGGGCCTGCGACACCCCAGAAGTGGCTCGCCTCGGCAGCTGGGCTGTTCAGGTTCGGACGTGCAAAATGATAAGCCCCCATGTAAACGCCCGCAGCCTTGCCGTTGTTTTCATTGCCGACGAAATATCCGTCGTTGACAGTCACACCTTCCGTGGCTTTAGCCCAGGCATACGTGATGCCGGAGTTCCGGACGCTCGTCCAGTTGATCGAGCCCTGATACGACGATACATCAACGCCTACCGGACGCTGCGCCAGCGCACGTCCGGGCACAAAAGCCAGCGCCAATACGGCACCGCTGATCGCCACCCGTTGCAGGGCGGAAACGGCAATGTTGAGGATGGATTTTTTCATTGGATTTGCTCCTGTTGGTTGTGGGGTTTTGTCTGTACGGATCGAAATATTAAAACTGTTGGCTCCATGATTTGAGGCAGCGAAAAGCGTGCGACGATTCGAAAACCATGGCCGGTTCAAAACGCAGGTGGTATTGCCCCCAGTAATACAACTCACTCAGGAGCCGCGCAAGCACATGTTCATGTAATGCCCGTCATTGTAAAACGCCCTCTCGAAAGCTGAACTGGAAGCCACTCCCGCTCTGAAGGAAACGCCGTATCTTCTTAAGATTGCCGGCACAAACTTCGACGAGTATTATGTGACCGAAAAAGGCGGCGACTTCGAAATCTACGTCCCGCCAGGCGATTATCACATCGCCGCCACATTCCTGAAACAATCACTGGAACTCTCCAACGTCAGAGCCGGCACCACCAATCTCATGATCGAACCGAAACCATTCGTTTGGTCGGGTTGTCTGTCTCATAGACCCCGGTGCCGTCAGCAGCGGCGAAGGTTTTGTGACAATGATGAGATGTCTCCCGCAGGTCACCACCGTCGGCATTTCCACTCGCGGAGCCCGCGGCATTCCACCCGATGTGCAGGTGCACGAGCCTCCATCCGCGTATACGGAACAGGATCCCACCCTCGAAAAAGGGCTCGCAATTCTACGACAACAACTTTGGTCCAACAAAAACCAGGTCAATAATGAGCGCATTTGCTTCATTGCGCTTCGTCCAGCTTTCGATCCAGATCATATGCCGCACTAATTAATCCCAGGTGCGTGAAAGCCTGCGGGAAATTCCCCAGATGTTCACCACTCAAACCCAGCTCCTCGGAATACAATCCCAGGTGATTGGCATATCCGAGCGTCTTTTCAAAATAAAAACGCGCCAGCTTGAGATCGCCCGCGCGCGCCAGACATTCCACATTCCAGAAGGAGCACATGGAAAACGTTCCTTCCCGGCCCGGAACACCTGTATCCGCTCCTTTCAAAACGCAGTAGCGATAGACGAGCGAATCTTCGAGTAGTTCCCTCTGGATCACCTCCAGCGTGGAAAGCCAGCGTGGATCGGTCGGCCCAATAAACTTCACCAGCGGCATCAGCAGTGCCGCCGCATCCACCGTTTTCGCCCCTTTGTATTGCACGAAGGTTTTTAGGTCGCGATCCCAGAAATTCTCATAAACATCCCGGTAAATATCATCCCGGATTTTCAGCCATTCCACCATGGGCGCGGGCAGCGAACACTTCCGCGCCAACCGAATGCCACGGTCAACCGCCACCCAGCACATCACGCGGGAATAAAGGAACTCCCGCGTTCCGCCTCGCACTTCCCAAATGCCTTCGTCCGGCTGCTGCCAGTTCACGCACACCCAGTTGATCAATTGCGTCAAATGCTTCCACAATTCATATGAGATCGTCTCACCGAACTTACTGTAGATATAAACCGAATCCAGCAGCTCCCCATAAATGTCGAGTTGAAGTTGTTTGTAGGCCTCATTCCCGATGCGCACCGGACGTGATTTCCGATAACCTTCAAAATGCTCCAGCACGCATTCGGTCAGTTCCTTGTGTCCATCGATTCCATACATCACCTGCAACGGCTTGCCTGGCTCCAGTTCGGCGGACCGGTCTTCAATCCAATGCATGAACGCCATGGCCTCGCCCGTGTAACCCAGTCGCATCAGCGCGTACAGTGAGAAAGAAGCATCCCGAATCCAGGTATACCGATAATCCCAGTTGCGTACTCCACCAATCTCCTCCGGCAACCCAAACGTGGGTGCTGCGATCACCGAGCCATAACGGGAGGAAGTCAACAGCTTTAACACCAGCGCCGATCGATTCACCATTTCCCGCCACCGCCCGCGATACTTCGATTTCTTGATCCAATCCTGCCAGAAGTTCATCGTCTGTTTGAACGAATCCGCCACGTAATGCGGCGCTGCCGAGGGCGATGGCCCTTTATGCCGTCCGTCCTCCAGCACAAATGAAGCCGTTTCGCCGGAACGCAACTTGAACTCAGCCATGGCTGCACCATTGACAATTTTTAACGGAACCGTGCTGCGCAATCGCAACACAGTCCTGTCCTCACCCTTGCTGATAAAAAGCACGCCATCCCTTTTCTTCTCCACCCGATGCTCCGCCCGCCCATAATCAAAGCGCGGATCACAAATCATCCGATACCGTATGTCTCCGCGAATGGTCTTCGCCCGTCGCACCAGGTTATGGGCGTGGCCCAATTCCATGATCGGCATGAAATCAGAAACCTCCGACATCCCCTCCTCCGCCAGGAATCGTGTGAGCAGGATGTTCGTGTCCGGAATGTATTGTTGCTTGTGCTCCACCTCCTCCATGATGGGAGCCAGCTTGAAACTGCCTCCTTTTCGGTAATCCAACAGCGCCCCGAAAATGGAAGGACACCCGAATTCCGGATAACACATGAAATCAATCGACCCGTCCATTGCCACCAGGGCCACGGTATACAAATCACCAATGGCACCATAACACTCGATAGGTTTATAATGCTCATCCGAATCTCTGTGCCTACCCTTTTGCATGCAGTAACTTATCATTACCACCGGTCAGTTACAAAAAGGAGTATCAACGGCCTGCATCGCTTCTCGCCTCCTTGGTGAATTGCGACCATTTTGCTCGACCTTCCCTTTCTGCCCACCACCTGTTCCTCGACATTCCCAAAGCTTACAATCTATCCCCACGCGTATACCGAATGCCAAAAGAAATTTGCGAATGGCAGGAGGGATTTTGGTTTGAGGCAAGGCGGAGCCCGCAGGCGCTATCCGTAGATAGCGACCAGGCCGACAACGCCGCCTCAAATCAAAAGCACCCTGCTCACCATGACTAATGAATTTCCTGGTCCCCAAAGCCATGACTTTTCAGTTTCCATTCCTCAAATTTATTTCCTTCGTTCATTCTGTTTCTTTTCCCAATTTCGGAAATTAACCTTGGCATTCGGTATTGATCGAGTCAGTTTTCACATTTACACGGAGAGCTAACTGAGTAACATATTCTTGTCCTTAAACAGCCGACAATCTTATGAAAAATTGCAGCGTGTTACTTTTGGGAGTTACAACTATCCTGACCTCTTGCATGGCTTCGTTTGGCGAAGTTAAAACGATTGTCGATCATAATGACAATGAACAGGCGGCCGCGGGCTTCAAATTCAAGAATGTTCCCAAACCTTCACGCAGAGATGCCGGCAAGCAGGCGAATATTACGGTCATCGATGGGGAACGGGACCCCGCAGGCGGGGACATCAGCAAGCTTAATGACGGCAGGGTTCCCACCGATGCTGATGAGCCCGGCGAAAACTTTTTCTTCATGGTCGGCACCGATGGCGGGCGGCTCCTCATGGATCTCAACAGCACCATCAACATCAAACAAATCAACACCTATTCCTGGCACACAGATTCCCGGGCACCGCAGGTTTACAAGCTCTACGGCAGCGACGGCACCGCCAAGGATTTCCAGGAGAAGCCTAAAAAGGACACTGACCCTGAAAAGTGCGGCTGGAAATTGATCGCCAACGTGGATACCCGCCCAAAGGAAGGTGAGAAAGGCGGGCAATATGGCGTCAGCATCTCCGATTCCGAAGGCACCATCGGCAATTACCGCTATCTTCTTTTCGCCTGTTCGCAAACTGAAGCTGAGGACGCCTTTGGCAATACCTTCTATAGTGAAATCGATGTCCTGGACAAGGACGCCAAGACTGATTCGGCAGCTGATAGCGCTGTGAGCGCTTTTGTTATCAAGTCCACCGATGGCAAATGCGTCATTTCCATTGATTCCTCGGGCGCTCCGGAACTAAAAGATTGGGCAGAAAAGCAACTCGCCCCCGTTCTCGCTGAATGGTATCCAAAAATTGTCTCCATGCTTCCAAGTGAAGGCTACACCGCTCCCGAAAAATTCAGCATTTCCATCCGGCCCGGCAAGGGCGTTGCCGCCACGGGCGGCACACGTGTGACCGCCAACTCAGACTGGCTCAAGAATGAACTTAAAGGCGAGGCGATCGGTTCGCTTTTGCACGAGGAAGTGCATGTTATCCAGCAGTACGGTTACGCACCACGCAAGTTCCCCGGTGCCACGCGCCCCCCTGGCTGGATGGTCGAAGGCATTCCTGATTACATCCGCTGGTATAAGTACGAACCCGAGAGCCACGGGTGTGAAATCACGAAGCGGAATCTTTCCCGCGCCCGTTACGATGCCAGCTATCGCATCACCGCCAATTTCCTTAATTATGTCGTTGAAAAATATGACAAGAATCTCATTCAAAAAATGAATGCCGCCATTCGTGATGGCAAATACACCGAGGATCTCTGGAAACAATATACCGGCGAAACCCTCCAGGAACTCGGCGACGAATGGAAAGCTGGCGTGGAAAAAAGCCTGGCCAGTAAATAAAGAAAACCCAGACTCAGCCATCCAATTCATTGTCGCTCAAGCCCCAGCTTCCGGCTTCAATTTTCCCTGATGTGCGCCTGCTGCGTGCTATTGGCTGATAAACCTTCTTTTTTCCATCCGCTCATTCTTCGAGGTTCGAAGGCCGTCGTTTTCTGTTTGTTGACTTGCGGCAGGCCATGTTTGCCGTAGGCTTTTATTAAAGATGCCGACGCTCGTTTTGCCTTCCACAGCAGTGCAAGCCAGTGAGTTCATGCACTCATTGCCCTCCAACGCGCAGGCGCGTGGTGAAAGATATTTCGTTCAGGACCGCATTCCTGCAATTCGGCAAACTTCCCCGAATGAATTTTCCGCAACGATTGAAGGCTCTCAAATTTACAGGGTGACTCTCTGGTTCGACGCTCAAGCCGGCTGGGATGCCGACTGTTCTTGCCCCATCGGCTTTGACTGCAAACATATCTATGCAGCCATGAGAGCCTTATTGGCGGAATACAGTTCCCCCTCCATGCACCAATTGAGTGATGGATCAGCCCCTTCAACCGCCAGTAAACCCTCCTCCAAACCAAAACCCTCCTCGGGAAATTTTGCCGACGATGTAAAACGAGCGCTCAATCGGGCGCTGAAGGCCGAAGAAAAGTCATTTCTTAAAAGGCTCGATCGCATCTACAAAGAATGCACTCGCTACGGCAACATCAGCCAATGGCATTTTGAACAGCTTGGGCTAAAGCTGAAAGTGAACGGTTGGGGCCCCTTGCACATCTGGCCTTCGTTTCCAAATACATTGCGGGAATTCTGGTTATATGTGGCCAACGCAGTTCAGGAACAAGGCTCCTCTGTGCCCGCATTCCTGCAACCTGTAACCAACCTGGACGAGATCAGGCAAAAATTGCAATCCTGGCGGCGTGAGCAGGAGATCGAGCAATGGAAACAAACCCTCGATCAATCCCTGTCCTGGTCCGCGCCAGCAGTTGCCACAAAAACCAATCCATGCCAGTTGCGTGTCCGCTTCACTGAACAAGCTGCCGTCCTGGAATGGAAGCTTCCGGGCCGCGAAAACTTCGAAGCCGTCAAGGCAGCCCAGGCCAGGACATTACAAGGCGAGTTGCAAAATGGCCGTACCGTGCTCGCTCCTGAATTGGAATGGTTGTGGGAGACGTTTTCTTCGCGCCTGGATTTTGGCAGCCGTCCCGAACTGCCTTACTCGGATGCCTCCCCGCTTAAAAAATTGGGGCGCCTCTTCCGCATGCCCGAATTCAACGACTTGCTCGTCAATACTGAAGGCCAGCCTTTCGAGCGACCGGATGCCACCCTCCGCTGGCGATTTGATTCCCCGGCGGACACATCCGGCGATTACCGGTTTTATTTGGAACGCACAGATGGCTTGCCGATGCCTCCGGTTCTCTGCGAGATCGAGGGCCGCCCGGCGCTCTTCGTCACCCGCGCCGCCGTTTTCCGCGGACCTTCAACCGAGAGCGACATCTTGGCGCCCAATCGCGATAATTTAATTCCCGCCCCCGCTCTGGAGAGCCGTTCCGGCGCGATGCTCCTTCATTCTCTCAACCTGGAAATGCCGCCGCGCCTTCGCGAGCGTGTGCGCACGATTCCTTTGCATCTGGCCATCACCTGTGCGCTCGCGGAAAGTTATCCCGGAAGCAATAGTGAAATCTGCACGATTCAAATTCAGGCTCAATCCCCGGATGGCAAAGCTGTGGAAATCTGGAATGGAAATTCGTGGCTTAATGCCCAGTCGCAAGTGTTGCATTCTTCAAAGAAAGCGAAGAATGAGGCCATTACGCTTTTCGACCGGAGTTCTCTCTACGACGCTTCTTCCCTTTTGACCGCTTTCGATGCCCGCTGGGAAAGCTACGCCGGCCTGTGGTCCATCCGGGTCACCAAAAAATTTCCGGAACAATTTGCCGTCTGGCTCAAATCACTGCCGTCCGAGATTAAAATTGAATTAAAAGGCGAGCTCGCCTCTCTCGCCCAGGATGCCATCGCCGGTCGCGTCCGGCTGGATGTTGCCGAAGCGGAAATGGATTGGTTCGATTTGCGGGTTGTTCTTGATGTCACCGACACCACGCTTACTCAGGAGGAACTCAACCTGCTGCTCAACGCCCGTGGCGGCTATGTGCGGCTGCAAGGCAAGGGCTGGCGCAAACTCCACTTCAACCTGGACGCCGAAGAGGATGAACAACTCGCCCGACTGGGATTGAATCCCCGCGAACTGACCGCCGCGCCGCAACGGCTCCACGCTCTTCAATTAGCGGAGCATTCCGCGAAAAAATTTCTCCCGGAAGAACAGTTCGAGAACGTTCAACGCCGGGCCGGGGAAATCAAGGCACGCGTCACCCTGGCTCTTCCCGAATCGATTCAAGCCACGCTCCGCCCCTATCAGCAGGAAGGCTTTCATTTTTTGGCCTATCTCGCGGAGAATCGTTTCGGCGGCATTCTTGCCGACGACATGGGGCTGGGCAAGACGTTGCAAACCCTCTCCTGGCTGCAATGGTTGCGCGGCTCGGGCAAGGCGCAAATCACCCCTTCGCTGGTCGTATGTCCCAAGAGCGTGATGGACAATTGGTGCGCCGAAGCCGCTCGTTTTGCCCCCGGTTTGAAAGTCAAGGTCTGGACGGCCAGCAGCCTCGACCAGCTTCTCCGGTCGCTGAATGAAGCCGATCTGCACGTGATGAATTACAGCCAGCTCCGCCTCATTGGTGAATCGCTCGCACCCGTGAACTGGCTGGCCGTGATTCTGGATGAAGGGCAATATATCAAAAATCCGAATTCTCAGACGGCCCAGGTGGCACGCGCCTTGAAGGCGCAACACCGGCTCGTTCTTTCCGGAACTCCCATCGAAAACCGCCTGCTCGATTTATGGAGCCTCATGAACTTCGCCATGCCTGGCATTCTCGGCAGCCGCACTCAGTTTGCCCGTCTGTATGATGCGAAAGAGGATCCCTTTGCCCGGCGTCGCCTCTCTGCGCGTGTCCGCCCTTTTCTCCTGCGACGCACCAAGTCCCAAGTCGCCAAGGATCTGCCCGACCGCATCGAAGAGGATTTGTACTGCGAAATGGAAGGGGAACAAAAAACGCTTTACCGCGCTGAATTGAAACGTGCGCAGCAAATGCTCCTGCGAGTCAAAACCCAAAAGGAGTTCGCTAAAGAGCGCTTTCATTTTCTCACCTCGCTGCTGCGTCTCCGTCAGATTTCCTGCCATCCCCGGCTGGTCAAACCGGAATCCCGCGCCAGCAGCGCCAAAGTGGACGCCTTGTTCGAACAACTCGAACCCTTGGTGGAGGAAGGCCAAAAAGTCCTCGTCTTTTCCCAGTTCGTGGACATGCTCGACATCCTGCGAACCGACATCGAAGCCAAAGGCTGGCCCTTATTTTACCTGGCAGGCGACACCGAAAACCGCGGCGAGTTGGTACAACGGTTTCAGGCAACTGAAGGTGCGGCAGTCTTTCTCATTTCGCTCAAGGCCGGCGGCTTCGGCCTCAACCTGACCGCCGCCAGCTACGTCGTCCTTTTTGATCCCTGGTGGAATCCGGCCGTGGAAAACCAGGCCATCGACCGCACCCACCGCATCGGCCAGTCACGCAATGTCATTGCCTATCGACTGCTGATCAAGGAGAGCATTGAAGAAAAAATCCGGCAACTGCAGAAGCAGAAATCCTCCCTCGCTGACGATGTTCTCGGTGAAGAAAAGTTTGCCCAAAGCCTCACCATGCAGGATCTGGAGTTTCTCCTGAGTGATGCTCCATGAGCGACCAGCGTGACGAAGGCAGCCCGTCTCTGCTGCACTCCCGCCCATTGAAAGCTCAGACCTTCCTGGCCAGATGAGCCAGCCTTTGCCCCTTTTCCGAATCCTGAATCAATTGTTCCAACCGTCTTGACTTCGTCTCCTCCCTTTTCGCGCTCATCACCCACCAACTGGCTGTCCGCTGATACCACGGTGCCTGCGCCCGGAAGAATTCCCACGCCTTCCTATTCGCTTTGAACCGCTTCTCCGCAGCGGCCTCCAGCTTTCGCTCCGCATTCTCGAATGAGTAAATGCCCGACCTCGCCGGATCACGTCTCGCAAATGCCTGTAAACCCGTCGCCTGCATGCGTCCCAGTTCCTTCAAGGCCTCTACCCGTTTGATGTTTACCTTGCTCCAGATGCTCTTCGGCTTTCGTGGCGTAAACCGAATCATGTAACTCAACCCGTCAATCCGCTTCCGCACGCCATCTATCCAGCCAAAGCAAAGCACCTCATCCAAAGCTTCCGCATAGGTGATGCCATTTTTGCCTGAATCCTTTTTATAAAAGCCGACCACGACCTCGGTGGCTTTACCACCGTTCGTTTTCAGCCATTGCCGGAAATCCGCAGCCGAGGTGAAACAAATAATCTCCATTGAATCGTGCAACAGGTTTTCTCACGCGCCTTTTTGCAACGCCATCCTCGCATAAAAATCTGCCAATCGCTTTTGCATCTCTTGCGGAGCTACGTCCGGAATGGGCTTAACCTTTGTTCTCATGCGACGACTAAATACAGAAAACTTTCCTGATTTCCAATGCCCAAGGCAACTCAGTTGACATTCAGCCTTTTGGCCACTTCAGCATGCGCCATCACCACATCCGGCTCGCGCTGCAACGCCTCAAAGTAGCTCCGCTCGAATCCCTCGCCTTCCTCGGAAGCTTTTAATAAAGCTTTGGTCTCTGCCGCAAAGCGCTTGACGATCTCGGCTGTCACCGGCTCCTCGCCATCCAAAGTCTCATCCATCACGACCACCAACTCAGACAACGGATGCAACCAGGCGAACCACGGGTCGCTGATCAGCAATTGCAGAAATTTGTTTTGCGATTCAATCGGGCCGAAAGTCTGCTCGTATCCAACCTTTTCGGAATCGATCAATGTCTTGTGCAAATCCAGGATGCTTTGGCGCAGGGCTTGCAAGTTCTGCCGAGGCTGGTCGGCGTTTGATGGCGATGGGGAATCAGGTTGCGAAGTCATGGAGTAAAAAGATTATCTGAGTTTTCATTCGCGTCATATAGCGCGTTTAAAATAATCTCTATTATTATTCGCCTTTGCGCAAATGGAGAGAACAGGCAACGGTGGATTACAACTTCCGCTCCCGCCTTGTTACGTCAACCCGCCCCCCCCCAGATACTCCGGTGAAAGAAAAGCCAGGTTCCGCATCCCTAGCCTGTTCGCAAGCCTCAGACGCACGATCCAAAAGCATCGAATTCCCCCGGCTTCCGCTGGAAGTATCGCACCGACTTCTCAGAAAGCATGTATGAAAGAATATTCATCGCTCTTGTTCAGTCCGCCTGTCCCTGGGCCTCACCGCCCTTGAGTTCTACCGGAGACGGCCACGAACCCCGGGAAAAATTGCTTCGCGCATTCCGGGCACATTCCGTGGCTGAAGTTGGCATCAGAATGGTCACGGATGAAAAACTCAATCTGATTCCAATACCCCTTGTCGTCCCGAATCTTTTTACAACCAGAGCAGATCGGCAGCAGGCCCCGCAACGTTTTCACTTTCGCGAGTGCCTCCTTCAATTCGCTGTTGGTGTTCTCCACATCGGCGGCGAAGCGGCGCAATTGCTCCTCCGCGGCTCGGCGCTCAGTAATATCCTCCGTCGTGCCAACGTATCCCACCGCTTTGCCCTGGGCCATGATGGTGGCTGCCCGCGAACGTACCCAGCGCACGATTCCTTCCGGTGTTTGCACCCGAAATTCTCGCGTAAATTCCCTGCCTTCTTTGGAACAGGCGGCCATTTCTTTCATCACCTCATCACGCTCCGGTGGATAAATCGCATTTGTCCAGCCCAGGCCCGTCACTTCATCCGATCTCAAGCCAGCCAGACGCAACCATTGGGCATTTGCATAAAGGCAATTCCCGGCCAGATCAGTTTGAAAAATTCCAATGGGCGATGACGCTGACAGCGCACGGAAACGCGCTTCGCTGGCCCGCAATTCCGCTTCTGCTTCCTTCCGCCGGGAAACGTCCCTGACGATTGCCAGGAATCCAACCATTTTGCCATCTGCCTCCCGCAAGGCCGTAACGACCACGCTTACGGGTATCAATAGGCCGTCTTTCCGTACGTAGGTCCATTCCCGCTCTTCATAGCCAACATGCCGTGCCTGCTCCACGAGAACACTGAATCCGGCAATCGTCCGGTCAAATTCTTCACTCAGTTGCGCACCGTAACTCTCCACTTCATTCGGAACATGATACCTCTCAGGCGTGACCTTCCCGACCATTTCCTCTTTGGTATAACCCAAAATGCGCTCCGCGCCTGGATTGAACATGGTGATGATCCCGTTTGTATCAGTCGCGATGATCGCCACCTGTGTGGCCGCATCCAAAATGGCTTCCAGTTTGGCTTTAACCCTCGCCAGGGAAGCTTCGACCAGCTTGCGCTTATCCAGATCCTTCTCCAGCGCCAGGTTCGCTTTCGTTAAGGCATTGGTCCTGTCCTCAACCCTTTTCTCCAAATCCGCGTTGAGGCGCTTAAACTCATCCTGCACCTGCTTTAAATCATTAATATCCGTGCACGTTCCAACCCATTGGACAATGTCACCTTTTTCATCCCGGAGTGGCAGAGCCCGTCCCAAATGCCAGCGGTAAACCTCATCAGAGCCCTGTCTAAGCCGGTATTCTGTCTCAAAGCTCTCACCCGTCTCACAAGCCTGGCTCCATCGTGCCATGCAGCTTTCCAGATCCTCCGGATGAATGGCCGCCTGCCAACCCCAATCTTTCGCCTCTTCGAGATTCAGGCCGGTGTGTTCAACCCACCTTTGGTTAAAATAATCGAGGCTGCCATCCGGCTTCGCTGTCCAAATAATATGGGGCATGGAATCTGCCAAAAATAGATAGCGTTGCTCGCTTGCTTCCAATTCTGCAGTGCGCTCAGCTACTCTCCGCTCCAACACCTCGTTCAATTCCCTAATCTGCGTCTCGGCGATCTTGCGCTCACTAATGTCCCGGAATATGGAGAGCAACAAAGGCTTCCCACCCTCCAATTCCACATACGATACGGAAACTTCCACATCTGCCACCCTGCCTGAACGGAATTTAATCTGTTTTTCCAGGTTTTGATCAATCATCCCAGCCCGAAAACGTTCCTTATATTTTTGCAGACTCCGCCTGGGATCCTCATCATCCGCGAAGAGCTCGGAAATCGGTTTGTTCAGGAGTTCCTCCGCCCTGATACCCACCATGTCACAAAACGCCGGATTGACGTCGATCATCGTTCCCTCCCCATCGGTCAACCGCATTCCATCCGCTGAATGCTCCCAGATGGATCGGAACCGCCGCTGCGAGTCGCGCAATCCGCGCTGCACTCTCCGCCGCTCTCTCGCTGAATCATTCAACGCCGCTCCAATGCCGCAAATAATTGCCATGGAAATGACAATGCTCGCTATCACCACCATGGACACACTGAAATCGGCCGCGAACAAACTGGTCCCATGATTGATCATCTTCAACCCGCCCAACAGGGAAGGAATGAAAATGGCCAACGGCATCAACCGGCGCGTGATCTTGCCTCCCACTTCCATGCTGCAGAGTGTTGCGATAATACCATGCTCCGGCCTTGCAGTCAGCATGCCCAAAGTTAACACCACAAAGGCTGCGCAGGTATGCAACGCCATCGGCACATAGCTCGTCGTGGAATAAAAGGATCGGGAATCAAAAAGGTAACTGACCAGTGTCAGCCAGGCCCACAGCATTGTCCAGATGGCCAGATATTGAGCCGGCCATTGACCACGCTTCGTCCGCTTGTCCAGGGTGACCAGTCCCGCCGCACAGCAGAACAGATTGATGGCCGTGTTAGGCGACATGGCCCTGGGAAAATGAACCGATTGAGCAGCCAACTCGTGACGAAAGAGCAGTTGATCCACTTGAAAACCCCAGCCTGTCAACGAGCTTGCAAGTTTCAGGAGCGCTGCCAGGCCTATAAATGCAGCGCAGGTGCGGCCGATGTACACCAGGAGCGGGTCAGGAGCTGTCCCCGGAGTCTGCTGTGAACAAATCAGGGAAATGGCGGCCAGAATGAAGCAGACGGCCGTCAACGGATTCATGGCCGGCATCCCGGGAATGATTTGAAGCAGGAATTTGAAGTCTGCTGCCCAGCCAATCAGGACGAATGTCCCAAGAAAAGCCACCATTCCAGCCGCAATCTTGGAAAAAGTTCGCAGCGGCAATCCAAATAGCTTTGCCTCGGAGTTCATTTGTTTACAAATCGTTATCGGCGGATTGTTCTTAAGCAAAACCCAGACCATTGCCAAAGCACCTACATGTTTGTACGCAATTTTAAAGTCCACCCTTTGATTTCAACGCAACAAACCCAGTGCCGCCCTCCACCCGTCCTTGACCACGTCCCAATTCGAGACACTCTGACTTTCTAAAAGTCATTCCGCGGATGCCCTCGAATGCATACCTTAGTTACTCTTGTGCTTACATGGTTGATCTGAAAGGTCTGGATTTTTCGAGCCGCTGAAGCCTAAGCAACCTGCAATACTTGAAACGAATCGCAGGGTTGAAGGAAATGGGTTCGTGGAACCTGCCCTGGCCCGTTCAAACTCAGCGCACAACCTGGATGCGGTAAAACCGCTTCCCATTTACCGATGCGCCAGTCAAAGAAAAATCATCGGTAAAACTCAGGCTCGACGGTGAGCCCACCGCGCCTGCGGCCATTTCCGACTCTACTGACCGCACGATCGGCACAAACGTCCCGTTGAAATTTCCATTTGCGTCTCCGTTGCTGTAAAGAACCCGGTAACGCACTCCGCCTATGGAGGGCCAGGTTAAAATCATATGCTGGCTGGCATCTCCTACTATCTTGCCCACGCGCAGCCAGGAATTACCATCCTGCGGGTTGGTTCCCGCCAGGTATTCCTGCAAATTTGTCATGCCATCCTGATCAGGATCACCATTCGGATCGCTCACTCCGTAAAGACGCTCCCAGGCATCATCCATCCCGTTGTGATTGGTGTCACTCAATGATTGCACCGCAATGTTCACCAGCGCGGGAGGGCTGCTGGTTTGCCCATCCGTAACGGCAAATTGAAACGAGTCGCCGTTGGTTGATCCGCGCACGGGGGTATAAGTGAACGTCCCTGTCGGAGGGTTGAAGTTTCTTATCAACCCGTTGGTGGGCGCGCTGGTTAACGCATACCACGAACCATGTTGATTGGTGTTTCCCGCCTGGAATAACAAATTCGTTGAGGAATCAGCGCGAACCACCAGATTGCCTGCCAGGGGACCGTAACTGTCCTTCACAATGCTAAACCAATCATTCGTTTCCCCCGTCTCCCTCAGAAAGAGCGCGTCCAAACGGTTGCTGGCAACGTCAATCACGACCGAGCCCAACGAATTCAACGAAACATACATTGCATTATGGTTCAACGGCCCTCCCTCCATGGAACTTGAACATCCTGCCACCACATACACGGCCCCTTGATGTCCAATCGGACCACCCTCAAGTTTCATGTAGGCACCGACACCGTTCGTCTCGCGACCGCTACCGCCATTGATGAACATGGTATTGGTGTTGAGGGCAGAGGATGGCCCGTAATTGCCGTCCATGAAATAGGACCGCTCATAATCATGGCTGTGTCCCGACAGAATCAAATCCACACCCGCATCCTCCAGGATGGGCACAAAATTCTGCCGCATCTGCATCAGTTCAATTTCAGTATCAGAATCATGCGATCCCTTCGTATAAGGTGGATGATGCCAAAAGGCTATGAGCCAGGTGTTGGTGTTCGCCGCCAGATCAGTCCTCAACCAATTGGCCATCGCTCCATTCGATGAACGATCGGCTGTCATGGAATCAAGACAAACGAAATGGATATTCCCATAATCGTATGAGTAATAATGTTCTGTGCCGGAAGCAACGCCCCCAGCTTCCCCATTGGCTGGAAGGGTGAAGATCGAGAAGTAAGGATAGTTGGTGGTAAATTCGGTGGAGAAGGCGGAATCGTGATTTCCCAAGGTGGGCCAAACCACGGATTTTCGCAACATACTGTTATACGAGTCAAATACGGCGCTCTGGTACTCCGCATCGGTGCCGGTGTAATAGGCATTGTCTCCCAACAGCAGCCAAAGATGCGTATGGTTCGTACCGGTAAAATTGTAGTAGGCCTCCCGCACTGCCGCCTGATCCCCGTTGGCCCAACCTCCATCGCCAATCACCCAAATGCGCGTCGGCCGCGCCACTCCGGCGAGCGGCGCCGTTACAAAAAAAGTATTTGTATCATTTCCCGCCAGGACTCCGATCGCATCGCCAATCGCGTAGTAATACCGCGTATCGGGAGACAAACCGGTGAGCTTGACTTCGTGCTCGGTTGTTGGCGTTGAGTCAGCGTTTGTGAAATTGAGCGCTGCGAGATTAGTGCCGTAAATCACGCTGCTCTCGTTAGTGGCATCCGTACGCCAGCGAACTATTATTCCGCTCGATGTCCCCATTTGCAGGTACGGCCCGCGGGTTACGGTAGTGGCTTGGGCCACCACAACCACCAGCAGCAGGCTGAAAATCATCACGAGGCGCTCGAAGTTTTTCGATTTGGCATACATCGGCATTCTCACTTTTTTACCTCTGCTCTCAACTGGAATTCTTTTGTTTCCGACCGTTCCAATCCTTCACGCAACCGGTGGTCCAGCTCCACCATCATGCGTGTCTGGCGTCGTGCCGGCGCCAAATCTTGCAGCCATGCTAATCCTGACATGTAAGCCGCTCGCGCCTCCGTCGTTCGATCGGCCAGTTCCAGAATTTCTCCACGTCGCGCCGCCCAGGCTTCCTTTCGGGGAGCCAGGGCTGACAATTGATCCAGTCGGGATAAAGCCTCATCGAAATGCTTTTGCTGAATTTCCAAATCGATTGCCGGCAGTTGCAAAGAGGCCACAGCCTTCGTTCTTTTGATGCCTTCATCCAGGCCGTTCAATGCTTCGTCCAAACGGTTTGCCAAAACCAACATGCGTGCACGTTCGAGATAATAGTCCGGCATGGGATCAGGCGTGAGTTGGATTACCTGGCTGAAGTTCTCAGCCGCCTCCGCAGGCCGATTCAAGCGCGAGAGTGCGCGGGCATAGGTCAGGCGGGCTTCAATGTGATGCGGAAAGGCCTTAAGAAAAATCTCCAAAGCCAGCAAAGCCTCTTTTGGATTCCCGGCCCCCAGCAGAGCTCTGCCACGACCCAACTCGGCCAGTTTTGAGGTTGGATCAAGTGCTGCAGCCCGGTTGAAATCGGCCAGCGCCCCCTCCCATTCCTCATGCAATCGATGCAACTCCCCGCGCTCGAGATAGAGTTGCGGATTATTCGTCTCCGCATTTATCTGGATGGTTAGCGCTGCGATCCGTCCATGTAAGTCCCCATGCGCCAAAAGCTTTGCCTGCACAGCAAAAAGGAACAATGCACCAAGTACATATTGCCAAAAACACCTTCGGATCATTTTTCTCGATGTTATTCACTCTGCCTGCCGTAGCGAGCATAAAACTCGTTGCACCCGGGCAGCCGAATTGATTTGCCATGTTGCCCTTTATACGTTCCCTTGTCCGGTCGCTAAATTGAGAATGAGCAGTGAGCCCAGACCTACTTTCGCCAAAGCCATGGGGCTGTTACGCCGGGGAGCGTTCAGCCGCTACATGACGGGCGAAGCTATTTCCATGACCGGCACCTGGATGCAGGCGATGGCCCAAATGTGGGTGATGACATCGCTCACGGTCAAAGCCGTCGATCTGGCCAAAATCCAACTCGCTTCCGGCATACCCATGCTGTTGCTGACGATGGTGGGAGGCAAATTTGCTGATCGCCATAACAAACGCACCATCCTCCTCATCACCCAGGTGGTTCAAATCATTCTCGCCGTCGCCGTCGGTTTCCTCGTCGCTAAAAACCAGATTCAAATCTGGCATATCCTGGTTGTCGCCGTGGTTCTTGGCATTTCCAATTCCTTCGAAATGCCTGCCGCCTCCGCCATGGTCCCGGAACTGGTTGAGAAATGCGACATTGCCACTGCGGTTGCCATTGACCGCTCGGTCTTTCATGCCACACGTTTAATCGGCCCTTCCGCAGCCGGTTTTCTCATCGGTTTCTGGGGCACCTCCTCCGCCTTTTTCGTGAATGCCATCAGCTTTGTAGCCTTGATCATCGCCCTGCTGACCATTCCACGCAGGGCGCCTCATTCAGAGGAAGAAAAGGAAAAACGCTCAGGCAGCATGAAGGCAGGCTTTAAACATGTTCGCTCCGACAAACCAACCTGGGCCATGTTGCTGCTGGGCTGCATTGCCACTTTCTTTGTCGTGCCGGTCATGATCGTAATGATGCCGCTCTATGCTCGGGATATTTTGCATGTCGAAGCCAGACAACTCGGCATTTTGATGTCCATTTCCAGCATCGGCTCGCTCACCGGTTCCATCACGCTACTGGGTGTCTCCCGCAGCGGCAGGCGGGCTCGTCTCGCGCTGGCAATCATCGCCGTCACGATCGCCTTGATGGGAATGGCCTGGACGCATCGCGTTTGGATTGCTGCAGGATGCCTCATTCTCCTTTCCATTGGAGCCTCCACCTGCATCGGTCTGGCGAACATAATAGTGCAGGAGCGCGCGCCGGATCACCTGCGTGGCCGGGTATCTGCCGTCGCTGGTATCTGTCTTTTTGGACTGTTTCCCATTGCTACCTTGCTTGTCACCAGCCTCGCCGATTGGATTGGCATGCGCACAACCATCTTTGCCACCGCCTCCATTTACGCTGTCGGCTCCATTGCCGTTCTCGCCGTCATCGGTCACGAATTCTCCACTCCACTGCCAGAAACACCAAACGCCGAAACATTGCAGACCCAACCTGAAAGTAGTCCAGGAAGTTAGCTTCAGCTCATCCTTCCGATTTCTAAAATCCCTCCGGTTTGATATTTTTGCGGCTGGCATGCCAGGCATCGGACAACCATCGATTTAATCGATAAACCCTGTTTTTTATCAATTAACACAGCCCCTTCATTCTGATGCACTGTGTTGCCAATGAGAGTTGTGGGTTCAATGGAATTGAGTTCGGTTGCCGGTTCTGCTGCCCGGCAGAATGAGGGGACTAAGTCCTTGTCCGCCATTTGGTATGCCTTGCTAAACCGTTGGGTTGTCAGGCTGTACTTCTCGCGCATTAAGGTCATTCACCCGGAGCGGTTGCCGCAAACTGGTCCGGTTCTTTATTTGGGTTTACATCGTAATGGTGCTGTAGATGGCTTCGTTTACCGCCGGGTTTTGCGCCGACCGACGTTTCTCATTTCAACCCAACTTCGCAAAAATTGGTTTGCTCGTCTTTTCTTTCATGGCATCGCGGTGAATCGCCTGAAAGATGAAGGCAACCGCAGCCTCAACGAGACTGCTCTCAAACAATGTCTGTCACATTTGCAGGCAGGAGGCGAATTATTCATTTTTCCCGAAGGCACAAGTTCGCTGGGACCGAGCCACCTGCCCTTTAAGAGCGGCGCCATCTGGCTGTTGCTCGATTACCTTCGCGCGGGCGGCCCGGCGCTGCAGGTCATTCCGCTCGGCATTCACTATGAATGTCCCTGGGGTTTTCGCAGCCGGGTTGAGGTCGTCGTCGGCGAGCCAATCTCCACCGAGTTGCCGGCAGACCACAGCCAGTTTGAACAGTTGCGCGGAATGAAACGTCGCGTGCAAACGGCTTTGGAAACAGTCGGGATCAATGTTTGCAGTGCTGAGCATCAGGAGATCATTCAACGCTTGGCATACGCAGCCAGCCTCGGAACTTCTCGATCCTATTTCAAAACCCTCAAGTCTTTGGAAAAATCCAAAACCGAGGCTGAGTTCACGGCTTGGAATAAATTGAAGCCCGAATTAACTGCCAGAAAGCTGCTGCTTCACCAGGGTGTCCCGCTCTTTCCTTCAGGCTCAGTCGCTTTATATGTCTTGGGACTGCTGTTGGCATCGCCAATTGTAAGTGCTGCCATCCTTTTAAATTTGCCACCGTTTCTTGCTGGTTGGTTTGCCGGACAGAGGTTGGCGGATGATCGTAACGTCATCACCCTTTGGCGCATCCTCGTGGGCTTCCCCATTTTTGTGCTCTGGATTGGAATAGTGTCTTTGGTAGCGATCCTGTTCGGGCAACCGCTACTCCTGCTGGGGTATGTTGCGTTCACCTGGGCAGGCCTGAAGTTGTATCCTCTTACGAAGAAGCTAACCGTCGCTCTTCATAACCAGATGCGCTATCCGGAACTTCGCGCTCCCATGCTCGCCCGCCATAAATCGTTACTCAGTTCATTGCCCAATGAAGCTGAATAAAAACATCTCACTGCTGCCGCACGAGCTTTTCTTTGGATGCTTCCTCGTCATCACGTGGCTGCGGCTGGTGTTCGCGACTGGTCTATCTAGTCCATCAGCATTGCTTTACTCTTCCGTCCTCGCTCTCAACCTCGTGGTAGTCGGCTTTTGTCTTCGTCATGAAACTCCCACACGCTGGCGGCTTCGGCTTTTGTTCTATCCTGTGGCGATGAACCTCATTTATGCCCACATGAGCATCGCCATACCACAAATCCAACCGGCGCACATGGATACCCTGCTGCAACGAATGGATGATCTTCTCCTGGGCGGCAGTCTCAGCCTCCGTTGGCAAGCTTTTGTGCACCCGGTTTTCACGGAACTCTTCAGTTTCTGTTATCTCCTTTTCTTTCCTTATCTGGCCTTCAGCTTGATTACCTATTTTCTCGGCAATCTCGACGTGTTGAAAAAATTCTTTGTCGGACTTTTTACGATCTACGGCCTTGGCTTCCTCGGTTACTCACTCCTGCCCGCCAGCGGACCGCACATTGCAATGGCAGATCGTTTTACCATTCCACTGACCGGCTGGTGCTTCACCAAATGGAATGCTGCTTTGGTGGTGCATGGGAGTAATGGCGTCGATGTTTTCCCCAGCCTGCATTGTGCGGTCACGGCTTTCCTGCTCTTTTTTGATCGTCGTCATTGTCCCAAGAGATTTAAATGTCTTCTTATTCCCTGCCTGGGCCTTTGGCTATCGACCATTTATCTCCGCTATCATTACACCATCGACGTATTGTGTGGCTTCGCCCTGGCCGGATTCGCTCTCTGGCTCGCCAACAAGTTTCCGCTCAAAAGCACAACAACCCATCCTGCGCAAAGCGCCGCCGATTTACCTGTGACTGCACTCAACACCAAAAACTTATGAACTACACTCTCACGATTGATGATTCCCTGGCGGCCAAACCGGAATTCGCCGGCGGTAAAGGTTCCAACCTCGCCATCCTCACCCAACGCGGCTTTCCAGTTCCACCCTGCTTTGTGGTCAGCACACAAGCCTACAAGGATTTTATCTCCAGCCAGGGAGATTTGATGCAGCGAGTAAATGGATTCTCTTTTACCATTCCCGCACGGTTGCGCACGGAAAGCGAAGAGCTGCGTTGCGATCTCGCCAAAATACCGTTGCCTCAGCAATTGGTCAGCGAGGTGCACGCGCAGCTCGCCAAATTCCCTGTGGCACAAAGCTTTTCTGTCCGCTCCTCCTCTACTCTTGAGGATCTGGCTGGAGCAGCGTTCGCCGGACAACATGAAACCTTTCTCAATTGCTCCACGCCGGAGCTGATCCTGGAAAAGATCAAAGCCTGCTTTCTTTCGCTCTGGTCCGACCGCGCCATCGCCTATCGCCACCAAAAACATTTTGACCACGCTCAGGCCGTCATGGCGGTCGTGGTTCAGCAGATGATCGACTGCGAAGTGGCCGGCGTCGGATTCAGTATTAACCCAGTGACCGGGGATTTGAGCGAAATGATTCTGAACGCAAATTTCGGCCTCGGCGAATCGGTTGTCAGCGGCGAAGGGGAGGTCGACCAGTACATCATCGATAAATCCACCCGCGCTCTTCGCTCTGCGCAAATTGCCTGCAAATCGAGAAAGGTCATCAGCTCTTCCAGCGGAATACGGGAAGTGCATCTCGAGTCCGAAGAAGCAGGCAAACCATGCCTGAACAAAACACAACTGGAACAACTGGCTGCACTGCTGCTTCAAGTCGAAGCCAGCTACCGGTTTCCCCAGGATATCGAGTGGGGATTTGCCGATGAAACCTTGTATTTGATGCAATCGCGCCCGGTCACGACCATTCCGCCTCGCTGGACTCGCGATGAATCGGCCGAAAGATTTCCCAACGCCCTCACTCCCCTGACCTGGGATTTCGTCGAGCACGGTTTCCATCGGTCGCTGAGCTTTTCATTTCAGTTGATGGGCTTTCCCGCCTATCACGGCAAGTGGTTTGAAATGCACAATCATTATATTTACGGCAACCAGGCGATTGTTGAACTCTACTGCCGTCGAACACCCTTCTCCGTGCGCAACGTTGAGGAACTCGTCGCCGCCATTCCCGCCATTCGGCAGGAATTTCGCTGGGTTCAGGAACTGCCTTCGCGATGGCTGCGCGATCTGGATCAACATCTCATCCGTATTGGCGCATTCCAATCCGCATCGCTGAAAGATAAAAGTTTGCGTGAGGTGTGGAAACACGTGCTCGCCGTGAACGAACACGGCGCCGAATATTTCCAGCCCAACATCGCCATTTCCATCACTCACAGCACGCTTCATCGACTGCTGCAACGGCTGCTGGCGATGAACTTTGATTCGGAAACGGCCAACTCCCTGTTCGACCGCCTGATGGCTTTCTGCGAAACCAAAACCGGTATTATCAATAAAGAGCTGTTTGAACTTGCCTCCATGGTCCGCTCCCAACCGGGCCTGGAAGTCCTGTTGCAACAATGCAGCTCGCAGGAAGTAATCGCAAATCATACTCTGCAACGATTCCCGGAGTTCAATGATCGTTTTCAGAAGTTCCTTCACGACCACGGGCACCGTGAGATGGATTTCGATGCCTACTCGCCTACCTGGATCGAAATGCCCTGGGTTGTTCTCGATAACATTCGGCTGGCACTCCAGTCACCGACCACTCAATCCCCGACAGACAAGGAACGCGATTTGAAGAATCGCATGTTGGAAGCCGAAATTGAACTCTACCAAAAAATTCCCAGGGACCTGCACTTCTTTTTCGCAGAACTCATTCGCCTTGCCCGTCTGTATACCTCGTTGGATGATTTGGAACATTACCAAACCACCCGGCTCACTCCCTTGTTGCGTCGCGGGTTGCGGGAAATGGGAGAGCGTTTGGTGAGGCAGGGTATTCTTTCCGACTCCATGGACTTGTTCTTTGCGCGAATCGAACAGATCAGCCATGCCATTGATATCGACAATGAGACTGGGTGGAAGGAGTTTTCGACGCTCGTCCGCCAGCAGAAGGCCGCTTGCCTGCAGGATAAAGCCTGCCAGCCCGAATGGATTTTAGGTGAGAAAAAGCAGAAGGAAACTTTTGAAGGCGTTGTTCTCTCTGGGTTGGCCGGCAGTTCCGGCCAGGCAGAGGGACCGGTCTTCATTGTGCTGGGACCGGAAGACTTCGCCCGGTTCCCCAAAGGGGCGGTGCTCGTGGCGCGGACAACCAATCCCACCTGGACGCCGTTGTTTTACACCGCTGCAGCCGTGATCACTGAAAGTGGTGGCCCGCTTTCACATGGGGCAGTGACCGCACGCGAAATGCGCATACCAGCCGTGATGTCAGTCAAGCAATCCCTCACCCACCTTAAGAGCGGTCAGCATGTCCGTGTCGATGGCACACAAGGCAAGGTCTGGTTGCTTTAGACCCGGTATGGCGCAGTGGTTATTGAACGAAATCTGTTACCGCCCTGCCCCGCTCCAATGCGCCATTTGCACCGATGGTCGCGCGCACTCTAATCCTGCGATCGGAGGTAATTGGACTGTGTTGCCAATAAACTCGGGCTTAAACACAAAGCTTGTCGCCAATCCTGCTTCATCTAGGGCAGACGTATCTAAGTAGTCGGCAAAAAATTCGGTCACAAATCATGCACCTCGAGCGACGAAAACCGTGACAATAAAGGGTTTCTTTGACTCGGCGATTTCGGAAATATGATCGAACATCTTGCCACCTACTTAAATGGGTTCTGCCCCAGAGTTTTTGCCGCCACACCATTTTTCTCGACACGAAATCAGATCATTTTTAAACTACCCGCATTGCCTGCTTCCAATGCGGGTAGTTTACGTTACGGCTGGTTCGTCTGGAATATGGTGGCTGGGGCGTCTCAATTCATGACGCATTAGCCGTAGCAGGACTTCGGAGCTGCGCCAATTCGCAAAATCAATTGTTTTTCCACCGGATTGCGGTGGCATTGAGATGCCTGCCCTGCTGCCTTAACCAGCCAGCATTGACGCAACGCGACTCCAGAGCGTACTTTGAAAGCTCATGGGTTCGCACGCGGTTATATTCCTTCAAGATTTGGCGGTGGTGATGCTCGTTGCGGGAGTAGTCACGGTGATTTTTCATCGTCTCAAGCAACCAGTCGTCCTCGGATATATCATCGCGGGAGTGATCATTGGTCCGCACACACCTCCTTTCCCCTTGATCAGGGATGAGGAGACCATCAAAACCCTTTCCGAACTTGGCGTCATTTTCCTGATGTTTTCACTCGGCCTTGAGTTCAGTTTGAGAAAACTGAAGCAAGTTGGAGCCACTGCCTTCATCGCCGCATCCTCTGAAATCCTGCTCATGGGATGGGCGGGATACGAAATTGGCCGGCTCTTCGGCTGGAACAACATGGACAGTCTCTTTCTGGGAGCCATGCTTTCGATTTCCTCAACCACTATCATCATCAAGGCGTTGAATGATTTGGGCAAATCGAAGGAGAGGTTTGCCGAACTCATCTTCGGCATCCTGATCGTCGAAGATATCATGGCCATCGTGATGATCGCCCTGCTCTCGGGTATTGCCATGAGCGGCTCACTGAAGCTGGCAGAGGTCGTCTCAACGGTCGAACGCCTAGGCATCTTCCTGGTGGTTGTGCTGATTGTGGGTTTGCTGGCTCTTCCCCGGTTGATTGGATATGTGGCCCGGTTCAGGAGTAACGAAGTCCTGCTCATCACGATTCTGGGTCTTTGCTTCGGCGTATGCCTGCTGGCGGTTAAACTCGGCTACAGCGTGGCTTTGGGAGCCTTCATCATCGGCGCGGTCATCGCCGAGGCGAGAGAACTCAAAAAGATCGAACATCTCATGGAACCAATTCGTGACATGTTTAGCGCCATTTTCTTTGTATCGATTGGGCTGCTGATTGAACCTGGGCTGCTCGTTGAGTACGCACTGCCCATTGTTGTGATCACCGTGGCGGTGGTGGTGGGCAAGATATTAAGTTGTTCGTTCGGCACTTTTCTGGCCGGCAACGACACTCGCACTTCACTGCGGGTGGGAATGGGACTGGCGCAAATAGGCGAATTTTCATTCATCATCGCCTCGCTGGGACTGACTCTGGGCGTTACCAGCAAATTCCTTTACCCCATCGCCGTGACAGTTTCCGCCATCACGACTTTGTTTACACCCTATTTAATCAAGGGCGCCGATGGAGTGGTCACGCTTATTGACCGATTTGCGCCACCTTCGATCATTGGTTATCTGGCGGTGTATACCCGCTGGGTTGGTCAATTAGGCAACTCCAGTTCCAAGGCGACCTCCGGCAAGCTCATCCGTAGGTGGTTTTGGCAAATTGGCTTAAATCTCGCCCTAATTTCCGCAATATTTATTGCCGACGCCTATCTGGCGCGCCGTCAGCCCGAATGGCTGCCAAAGCGTGCCCGTGGAGATGCCGAGCTCAAATCCATTTTGTGGCTGGCCGCCGTCCTCTGCAGCTTGCCGCTTTTAATTGCCACTTTTCGAAAACTGCAGGCTCTCGGATTGTTGATTGCCGAACTCAGTGTCAAACGCGCCACTGCTGGCGACCGAACTGACAGCATTCGCGCGGTCATATCCCAGATCATTCCCCTTGCCGGAGTCGTGGGTCTTGGTTTTTTTGTTGTCGCCTTGAGTTCGACCCTGCTGCCCCCGATTGAAGTGTTGGGCGCACTTTTGCTCATTGTCGCCCTGGTCACGGTGTTCCTGTGGCGTTCCTTCATCAAACTTTATTCCAAGGCACAGATCGCTTTGCAGGAAACATTCGCGCAACCTCCCGTTCCCCGGCAGGATCAGGCAGCACCTTCGCGCCAGGGAATTCTTGCTCATGCTGAATTGCTAACAGTTGTCATCGAACCGGGATCGGGCGCTGCTGGAAAGCGAATCGATCAACTCAAACTCCGAACCCATACTGGGGCGAATCTCGTAGCTGTTGAGCGAAATCGTGAGGCCATTGTGAATCCGGGACCAGACCATGAAATCGTCGCTGGCGATCAGGTGCTTCTTTTAGGAAATCGCGAACAATTGGAAGCGGCCGAAAAGATGTTACGAACAAAATCCTGACACAAACTTCGCACCATTTACGGAATCAGATTAGTGGGAAGTTGGCACCTGGCCTGCCCAACCGCACCTCCTTGGCGTCTGCTTAAAAGCTGGTGAGAATAACTACCCATGTCGGCGCCATCTCATATCATCTTCAAGCTCAGTTCAAGAAAAATTTTGTGGGAATAGGTGTGCTTTACGCCGCACAGGGTAATTTGATGGCCGGAACCTCGCTTGCACAATCGCCCAAAAACGCCTTATCTCGCGAAAATTTGCCGAATCACGTCTTCAATCGGCACTTCCTGGATATCTATATCGCTCACGGGCAACTCATCCAGCAAAGCCTTGCAAACGGCAATAACGCGCTCCCGCTTCACCTTCAATTTGATCTCGGTTGCATTTTGTTCCAGGACCTGTCCGTATTTCTGCAGGTGTTCGGAGGGAGACTGCTTTCCCCCTTCGCACTGGATGGTTATGAGTTTGGAATCGGCAAAGCGATCGATGATTTCACTTAGCTTGCCGTCGAAAAATATGGTTCCGTGATCAATGATAATGACTCGCTTGCAGAGTTCCTGAATGTCTGCCATGTAATGGCTGGTCAACAGAATGGTGGTCTTCTGCTTCGCGTTGTACTCCCGCAGAAATTCCCGCACCGTCTTTTGCGAAATCACATCCAGGCCAATCGTCGGCTCATCCAGGTAGAGCACTTTGGGTTTATGCAACAGCGAGGCAATCAACTCCATCTTCATTCGCTCCCCGAGAGACAACTCGCGCACCATCACGTTGAGCTTGTCTTTCACGTCGAGTAACGAAGTCATTTCGTCCACGGTCTTCTGAAGTGATTCCCGTGAAATGCCGTAAATCCTGGCGTTCAATTCCAGTGATTCCAAGGCTGGCAAATCCCACCAAAGCTGGTTCTTCTGCCCCAACAGCAGGGCAAACTGCCGCCGATAGCCATCATCTCTCTGCCAGGGAACATAACCGAGCACCTGCGCGGAACCAGTGGTCGGATAAAGCAATCCCGCCAGCATTTTGAGAGTGGTGGTTTTGCCCGCTCCATTTGGCCCAAGAAAACCAACCAGTTCGCCCTCCTCCACCGAGAAATTCACATCCTTCACCGCGAAAGTCTGTTCGTATTTACGATTGAACAGACCTTTAATTGCGCCGCCGAATCCTGGCTGCTTTTTGTACGTGCGAAACGCCTTGGTGAGGCCTTTGACCTGGATCACCGGTGCGTTGCTGGAAACTGTTGGCAGCCCTTGCAAGGTTGGGCACTAATCTGCGGGCAGATTGGCGTTTGTCAACGCAGCAACTGCTTTTCAAGGTAACTTACGACCTGCCGCACACTGGGGTCCACTTCCATGCGGTCCTTCACCAACCGGCACGCATGCAATACCGTTCCATGATCGCGCCCGCCGAATGCTTCACCGATGGAGTTCAGCGACCCTTCCGTGAGTTGGCGGGAAAGGAACATGGCGATCTGCCTGGGAAACGCAATGTTTTCCGGCCGCCGCTTGCTGGTCATGTCAGCCAGACGAATGTCAAAATGCTCCGCCACCTTTTTCTGGATGGTTTCGATATTGATCGAATAGCGCCCTTCTTCGTGCAGCACTTCGCGCAACAGACCTTCCACCACTTCAATGGTGAGTTTCTTGCCGGTCAGCGACGCGTAGGAAGCGACACGAATCAATGCACCTTCCAACCGGCGAATGTTCGCACGAATGCGATTCGCAAGGAAATTCAAAATGTCCTCGGGTAGTTCCACACCCATCGATGCAGCCTTTTTGCGCAAAATCGCCATGCGGGTCTCAATATCCGGCGGTTGCAGGTCGGTCACCAAACCCCATTCAAAACGAGAGACGAGGCGATGCTCCAAGTTCTGGATTTCGCTCGCAGGACGGTCGCACGTCAAAACAATCTGTTTGTGCGCTTCGTGCAGGGCGTTGAAGGTATGGAAAAATTCCTCCTGAATACGCTCCTTGCCCGCTAAAAACTGAATATCATCGATCAGCAGCACATCGGTCTGCCGATATTTTTTGCGAAACTTTGCGATCTGGTTGTTCTGAATCGCATCAATGTATTCGTTGGTAAATTTTTCCGAGGACACATAGGCCACGCGCGCACCTTTCTTATGGCTGAGGACATGGTGACCGATCGCGTGCAACAAATGGGTTTTGCCCAGACCCACACCGCCGTAAAGGAAGAGCGGGTTGTAGGACTTCCCGGGAGCTTGAGCGACCGCCTGAGCCGCCGCATGAGCAAAGTTATTGTTGCCACCCACAACGAACGTTTCAAAAGTATTTTTAGGATTGAACGCCGCTTCGCCCGAGGAACGCTCTGGTGCGGTGGCTTCAACCACCTTAACTTTTTCCGGAATGTCCAGGCCAGCAGGTGTGGTCGAAGCCGTCTGGGTGGCCACGACAAACTTTACCTGTAAGGGACGTTTGGACGTGATGGTCAAAACCTCTTGAAGCAGTCCAATGTAGTTATCCTTAAGCCATACCTCGCAAAAATCGTTTGCCACCTCCAAGACGATGCAGTCTCCATGGATGGCTTGCGGACGCAACGGTGCAAACCACAGATTAAAAGTGTCACCGTTCAACATCGCACGCAGTTTTTCTTGCGCAGCAGTCCAGATATGTTCCGCAGAAATTTGCATGTTTATAGTCCCAAATGCCCCATTTTCCATGATTTTATTCACCTAGCCCCGTAACGCGCCCGTAACACACCTTCATTGCACTGGTTACAAGGACTAATAACATTCGCATTCACCGTTTTTTTTATTGCCCCAATCATCTTGTCTAATGTTTTCCCGAATTGAATGCGTAAGTTTTACTACTGCAACCACTTACAAACAAAAATCTCAAAAGAAACCCTGATTACTACTTCTCGACCGTCGGCCCAACTTTCTGAATCGGTTGTGCGGGGGATGTTCTATTCCAATCCCACCAGAGTTACGAGGACAACATATTAACTTTTATTCACGAGTTATTCACAACCGACGTTCGCCTAATAAAATCAAGGGCTTTTTAACTTCTGAGGTCAAAAAAGGGCACCCCGCGAGCGGGGTGCCCTCGAACACTTATTCACGAACTACACGTCGTAATAGAGGAAGAATTCGTAGGGATGCGGGCGCAGGCGCAATGCATCATGTTCCTTGCGCTTGTTGGCAACCCACATTTCAAGGAAATCCTTGGTGAACACGTCGCCCTTGAGCAGGAATTCGTGATCTTTTTCCAGATGATCCAAGGCTTCACCCAGGCTGCCGGGAACGTTTGGCACTTTGGCCAATTCTTCGGGTGGCAGCTCATAGATGTTTTTATCGAGCGGTTCGCCGGGATCAATCTTGTTAATCACGCCATCCAGACCAGCCATGAGCAATGCAGTGTAGGCGAGGTAAGGATTAGCTGCCGGATCCGGCGGGCGATACTCGATGCGTTTCGCTTTCGGATTATTGCTGAAGGAAGGGATACGAATTGCCGCCGAGCGATTGCTGGCGCTGTAAGCCAAATTCACCGGAGCTTCATAACCTGGCACCAAACGCTTATAGCTGTTGGTGGTTGGATTACAAATGGCGCAGAGTGCCTTGGCATGCTTCAAAATACCGCCAATGTAATGCAGCGCCATTTCGGATAAAGCGGCATATTCCTTGCCGAAGAACAAAGGCTTGCCCTTTTTCCACAAGGATTGATGAGTGTGCATGCCGGAACCGTTGTCACCGAACAGAGGCTTCGGCATGAAAGTAACGGTTTTGCCATGGCGACGAGCCACATTTTTAATGATGTACTTATACAACATCATCGTGTCGGCAGTCTTGACCAGCGTATCAAAGCGGAAATCGATTTCAGCCTGGCCGGCAGTCGCCACTTCGTGATGTTGGCGCTCCACCTTGATGCCCAATTGTTCCATCACCAATACCATTTCGGTGCGGATATCCTGCTGGGTATCGGTGGGAGCTACCGGGAAATAACCTTCTTTATAGCGGACCTTATAACCAAGGTTTGGCATCTCATCGCGGCCGCTGTTCCAAATGCCTTCTTCGGAATCGATGCTGTAGAACGTGCCGTTGGGCTTGTGATCATATTGCACGTTGTCGAAAATGAAGAACTCAGCTTCCGGGCCGAATACGGCCGTGTCGGCAACACCGGTGGAGGTGAGATATTTTTCACCGCGTTGCGCGATACCGCGAGGATCACGGTTATAGGCTTCCTTGGTGCCGGTTTCCGCGATGGTGCAGGTCAGGCTCAGAGTGGGCGCTGCGCAGAATGGATCGATGAAGGCAGTATTGGGATCAGGCATGGCCAGCATGTCTGAAGCTTCGATGCTCTTCCAACCGCGGATGGAGGAACCATCAAATCCAAATCCTTCTTCAAAAACTTCTTCGGTTAACTCGGCCACAGGCACGGTGAAGTGCTGCCAGGTTCCAAAGGTGTCGACAAATTTAATGTCCACCATTTTGGCCCCCTGCTTCTTGGCCATATCAATCACATTCTTAGGTGTGCTCATTCTTGTTGTTATTTAGGTTCAGTCACAAAAAACCCCGTTCTGATTAGAACGGGGAAATTGAAAAAAATATTAAACAGCTTTATCGCCGGTTTCTTCGGTGCGAATGCGAACCGCATTCTCGATGGGACTGACAAAGACTTTTCCGTCACCAATCTTTCCCGTCTTCGCCGCCTTCACAATGGCGGCCACCGCATCGTTTACCTGGGCATCCGCAAGCACAATCTCCAGCTTGATTTTAGGAAGAAAATCGACCGTGTATTCGCTGCCGCGATAAATCTCGGTGTGCCCCTTCTGACGACCAAATCCTTTTACCTCTGAAACCGTCATGCCCTCGACACCCATTTCTGAGAGCGCCTCTTTTACATCTTCGAGTTTGAACGGTTTGATGATGGCTTCAATTTTCTTCATGCGTGCGCGTTGCTGGCCAGATACTAACAACCACCCATGGCCTGTAAACAGGAATATTGGCCGCAAAACAATTTGTAATTATTTCATTGAAAAATTTGCCCATGCCCAATTGCGATGTTAGCTTGTTTTACGCTCAAGATGGCTCATAAGGCTAAAGCCTAATGATGATGGAAAGCGCAACTAATACCTTGGGTCGGGTGTTGACATGACCAAGGTCTCGTGATTAGATAGCCATAAGATTACGCATTGAATTTCGGGCTACGATAAAATTGTTCTTTGTATAGCCCTTTAAGAGTTTCGGTCTTGGCTTGGTACAGGCTAGGATCGATTGTCTACGTAATCCTACTGTTGTACTAATTCGAAAATTCCCCGGGCTCTTCGGTCACCCCCTGACTGACTAGCCCGGTTTTTATTTTTATAAACGGCTTCGATTCCACAGCCTATGAGCAATTTTCTACAAGCTCCTGAACCTCAAGGAAAAGCAGAAGGAAACCCCATGAATTGCTACTTTGGAGAATTCTTCCCAACGGGCCTCATGATGTCGTGAATCCGGGTAAAGCATTCCATAGGAAACCCCATGGCGAGTTTGAGCTGATAATCTCTTTCCAGCACATTGGGGTTCTCACCCCATTTTTGTAAACTATCCCAATCCAGATAGCCGCGCATCCACGCCCAGATCCCGCTCACCGGCACCGGAACATCACTGCCATGCACCATCCGTTCCACCAGCGGCCGCAATACGCATTTATCAATATGCCGCCCGCGCAGAGGCACGTTGAACGCGCTGGTATCCCCATATAAGTTCGGAAACTCCTCCGTCATCTTCGCGAAATCGTAAAAATACTCCGGATCAGTCAAACCACTTTTCGTCGCACAATGCGCCGCAATCACCGTCACTCCGCATCTCAACGGCAACTCCAATATTCTCGGGTTCGCAAATTCTTTGCGCACCACCGGCACCGTGTGCTCACCTCCCGTATGCGCAAGCAATGGCAACTTCGCCTCCGCCATCCGTTCCCAAAACTTTGTAAACTTTTTGTCGCCGCAATTAATATTCTGACAATTCGGCAAACACTTCATCATCACCGCACCTTCTGCCAGGCAACGCTCCAATTCCTCCATCGCATCAGGCCGTGCTGGATGTATCGAAACGGCTGGCAGGAACTCCGCATTCTCTCGCGCCAGCTTCAGCACATAATCATTCGGCACGTAGAACGAACCCACACCATGCATCACCTCTCCCTTTTCGTTGCGCACTTCATCCTGCGCCAAAATCACAATCGCTCCCAACGATGATCCACGCACCCACTCCAATAACTTCGCCACATACAAGCCCTCAAGATCGCCGGTCAACGCCTCTTTCGGCAAGCCAATCCCCTTCAGCATCATCGACGCCAGCGGCTTGTGCCATCCACTCAAATGCAATCGGCATCCCGATCCTCCCGCGCCATTACCCACGATATGCACGTGCATATCAATCGGCTTGCGTTCTCCGGAATTAGTCGGCCTAGCTGTCAACGGTCCTGCAGATTGGTCACTGACCTCGTGTTTCATTTCGATTTTTCTTTCCCCAATATTCTTCCGAGCATATGGAATCGTCCAAGTTGTTCCAATGCCTAATCCCGTGTTGCAATCAACCCTTCTCAGAATCAATTTCAGTCCACTTGAAGCTTTCTTCTGCTCCGGAGCCAAAACATCGAACCGTAGGATTAGCCTCTGCATCAATAACTTACCCTCCGCACCTCCCGATCGCAATTGACATTTTTTCTTAAAAGAGCGAATGGGTCGTGTGTAGTTATGAAGCAGCCTAAGTTGGCCTTCCTTCCTGAAGGTCAACGCGGGGGAACCAGGTTCCTCAAAGCAATTTGAGGATGGGGCGTAAGATTGCGGGTAACCGCGATCAAGGTCACTTCCAGGACCGAGCCCGTCAGCTAACCTCGTCGGCAATTGGAAGGGCGATCCTCTAAGGCCGCATGTCGCGGCTCTCACGGTCTCCCCACAAAAAATGCGTTGTCGCATCGCGCGGCAACCGGGAAAGCGATCACTGATCGCCATGGCCTGTCGCAAACATGCAGGCCGGCGACCAGCCGCAGACCCGGCGGCAAACAAACGCGCGGTGCGCAACCTCAGTAGAAGGTTGTTATGATGGCCAATACTCTTATCCTCGGCCAGGTGTTCCCCAGCGCCCTCATTGGCGTCGCGGCAGTCATCCTCGGCGCCTTGCTCTTCGCAGGTCCGCTGATTTTCGGGACGGTTCTCATCCACGAACGTCAGGTCGGCGTGGTCATCAAACGATTCTCGCCCGGCAAATCCCTGCCACCCGGCCAACTCCTCGCCCTCAATGGCGAAGCCGGTTATCAGGCCGATACTCTTGCGCCCGGTCTCCATTTCGGATTCTGGCGCTGGCAATATCGCATCATCAAAGTCCCCGTCACCATCGTGCCACAAGGCGAAATCGCCCTCGTCGTCGCGGCCGACGGCATGCCGATTCCCTCGGAACGCATTCTGGCCAAAGTCGTCGATAGCGACAACTTCCAGGACGCGCGCAAATTCCTCGTCTACGGCGGCGAGAAAGGCCGTCAACTCGGCATCCTTACTGCCGGCACGTACCGCATTAATACCGCGCTGTTCACGGTCATCACCTCGTACAACGCCCAGGAGCACGGCATGATGTCCCACGATCTCCAACTCCGCCACGTCGAGCCGGATAAAGTCGGCATTGTCACCACACTCGATGGTCGTCCAATCGAGCAAAGTGAAATCGCCGGCCCAATCATTGCCGATCACGACAACTTCCAGAACGCCCAGGCTTTCTTGAATGGCGGCGGTCGACGCGGCTTGCAGGAGCAAATTCTCCTGTCGGGCACCTGGAATCTCAACCCCTGGTTCGCGCACGTCGAACAAGTCCCGATGCTGCAAATCCCCATCGGCCACGTCGGCGTGGTTATCTCCTTCGTCGGCAAAGCCCACGAAGATGTCAGCGGCGTCGACTTCAAACATGGCGACCTCGTCAATCCTGGCCACAAAGGCGTTTGGGTCTCGCCGCTCTATCCGGGCAAACATCCCATCAACACTCGCATCATGAAGGTCGAACTCGTGCCCACCACGAACATCGTCCTCAACTGGGCCAATCGCACCGAGTCGCATAATTACGATGCCAAACTCAGCTCCATCACCGTGCGTTCGCGCGATGGCTTTGCCTTCAACCTCGACGTCTCGCAAATCATCCACGTCGGCGCGCTCGATGCCCCCAAGGTCATCTCGCGTGTCGGCTCGATGCAAAACCTCGTCGATCACGTGCTGCAACCGATTGTCGGCAATTACTTCCGCAACTCGGCGCAGAACTTCACCGTGCTCGATTTCCTCAGCGCACGCAGCGAACGCCAGACCGACGCCGCGGAACACATCCGCGTCGCCATCGGCGCCTACGACGTCCAAGCCATCGATACGCTCATCGGCGACATCAATCCGCCCGCCACCCTGATGGCCACGCAAACCGACCGCAAAATCGCGGAGGAACAACGGAAGACGTACGAGACCCAGGAAGCGGCACAAAAACAGCGCCAACAACTCGTCCGCCAAACCTCGCTGGCCGACATCCAGCAACAAGTCGTCAGCGCCGAGCAAGGCGTCAACATCGCCGAACTCCAGGCCAACGCGCACATCAAGCAGGCCAGTGGCGAAGCCGAATCCATCCGCCTCCGCGCCCTCGGTGAAGCCGAAGCCATTCGCGCCACCGGTAACGCCAAGGCCGAAGCCTATCGCGCTGGTGTCGACGCCATCGGCACGCAGGGTTACACGGTCATGCAACTCATGCAAATCGTGGGCGAACGCAACGTCCGCATCACGCCCGACGTCGCCGTCAACAACGCCGGCGCCAGCAACGGCCTCGTCGACAGCATGATCGGCCTCATGCTCCGCAACCAGGTCGGCGATAAGTCCGTCGCACCGCCGAGCACAACCACAACTGCGACTTCGTAAAGCGGGAAACAAGACCCAGGAGGTGGGCCGGGGCGGTGTCTCCACGAGACGCCGCCCCCTTTTTCATTTCGCCAGCAATCAATTAATCGGTGGAATGAGACTGGTGCCCGTCTGGAAAGACTCGAATTCTGACATCGTCTGTGATTCTGCCGAACCCGGTCCGCCCACCCGCGCACGCGCCCCACGACTCAAACCTGCCAACATCAATCGTTTCATGGGTAGCATCTCCGTGTGAGCGGGATCTAACTTTTCTTTCCCTCAACTCGCATACGCTGGCCATCGCATCCCAAATTCAGACATCCACCAAACGTACCCCTTCTCAATCATTAACACCCCACTCGAGATAAGGTTTGGAAATCTTGGCAATTGTATCCGTCGGACGCTCATCAAGCACATCCTGCTTCGGGTCTGAAAGATTAAAATCAACGTCCACCTTCACGTAGGGGCAATCGTGAAAAACATATGTCCGATGTTTGGCAGTCGAAAGACCACCCTCTTCTGTGCTGAAAACCTTGGAAAGCTCCGCACGTGTCATCCCGGGTTTGATAGTCTGGCACTCCCTAAGAACGTTCCCAACGTCGATACCCAGCTTAGTCTGGGTTTCAACAACCGCGCTGCTGTACACCCCCTCAAGTTCCCTGATGCCCAATCCTGGGTCCGACTGGCCGACGACTGACGCATAGCGACCATCAGCTTCTCGAAGAAGGAAAAGAATATAGGTCCTTGTGCGATCTGTCGGTTTCTTTGAAATGGGAAAAGAGATAAAAGTCGGACCGTTATCAACCACCATGCCATCGGGCCCGGGCCGGTAGTAGTGAAGAACAAAATCCTTTAGCGCCTTATCCCCCTTCAGGACCGCAGCGACCTTAAATTTGGTTTCAACACCAATGACCCGCTGGCCATCGAAGCCCGGCAGATTAATATGCTCCTTGGTGTCATCAGTGGCCGTGGGAGTTGCGATGGCCACAAGGTCAGCCTTATCCAACAACTCTTGATAAGTCCAAGTCCGAACCGCGCGCGCCATGGCAACGCCTGTCGAGATGACAAGGAAAATCGCGACAAGGCACAGTTTGAATTGTTTCATATTTAATAGACGAAAAATAATGACTAAATGCTCCCTCATCATACCGCGCTGAAGAATGGAGAAGATTTGGACGATGGGAATCCGCGTGCCTCCATCTACTGTATTCCCATCTTCGCCGCCATTTCCGGATCAATTCGTTTAAGACAGTTGGTAGCCTCACCTCGAATGCTGAAGTCTGTATCTTCAAGAGCCTTTACGAAATCCGGAATTGCCACACGCGCATTCGTTCCAAATTGAGCAACTCCCTCCATGATCTCTGCCATATACATAGAGGTTGCGGGGTCATAGTTTCTAAAATTACGAACCGCCTGGAGTAGAGTCGGCACAGTTATGTCCGCTCGCTTGTTAATATTTCTCAGCGCGTACGCTGCAAAATATTGAACTATGAAATCTTGATTTGTGTTCAGCGCATTTGCGCATAAATTCGGCACGACGATTTCCGTTACCCGCCCTGTGCAGGATAGATAATTTGCCAACGCGTCAACAGCCTGAAGGCGAATCGACTCATCCGCATTGGTGAGCGCTACATTCAGGTGCGGAATGCCTTCCACTCCAACAACAGCCAGGGCACGTGCCGCAATCTTGCAATGATTTGTATCATACAGTATTTGATTCAACTCCGGGGCCAACACCCGCCTCGCTTCTGGATTGAGAAACCCGATTGCATCGCGTCCATTGCTTTGTTTCTCCTCGTCACGACGAAACCACAGACGCACGGGCAAATGTTCTTGAGTCCAATCAATTGTTTGCTGCTTGAAACGCGAATCACGGGCTTGCAACAGCTCCATTATCACCGGCACGCTCCGCACACCCATATCATAAACCGCTTGCCTTGCCCGATCACTAACAACTTCATCCAAACTATAGCACTCCTTGAACCATGTTGAAATCAACTTCCCCTTGTAAGTCTGCTTCCTCCAATACCCAACCGCAATCGCAGCCAGAATGGTCAGCACCCCGATCAAAATCCATCGCTTCAGAAAAACCTGTTTGGCCATGCGCAAATCATAAATCCTCGTCCATTCAAAAACGACCAAATTGTGTGGTTCTAATCCCCCAGCATCACTGAACCCAACCAATCAACCACGCGATCCATGATGCTTCTACTATCCAGGCAATACATCCCCGACGCCTCCGAGCTCACCACCCAACGCCCTTCGCGTCTCACCACAGTACATTTCTTATAATACTTGCCAACCGTTGCCAAAACCTCCACCGAATTGGAATCCACCACCCCAATTCTAGTGGGCAAATAACCACTCCACCCCCAAGCCAACTTCGCCCGTATCCGCCGCAGATCCCCAGCACTTACTGGCTTCTCTTTTGCATCCCGCCAAGCCGTCGCATCCCTCGTCGTCTTGGAAACATGCGCCTCATCAATGTTAAAAGCCTTGGCGGTTGCCGTAATCTCCTCAGCCCGCAACACCCGCTCCTTCACCACAAACACCGGCACCGGCCAAAACTCACAAATCAACCGAAACCCCAACCAGAAAACCACCAACACCAGCAGGCAATAAATCCCCGCTCGCTTCAGATGGCTCTTCATCTCAGATTGCACGCAACTATTTAAACAACTCTTTAGAATTCCACCAGCGATATACCATCTGCGCCAGCAATCGTAGGTAGGGCGATCCAGTCCCTTGGGCGCCGCACTGACATGGCCAAGGATTATAATCACTCTCTTGCCTAAATCGCGTACGCGACCCACAACTCCATATACCGCGCCAGCAATCAATATGGGGTAAGGACGCGTTGCGCCGCGATCCCTGACCTCCCTCACGACATAATCCAATTCATCGTGCCAATCGCGTAGGCGGCCAAACACTCCAAAACCTTCTGCGCCAGCAACCACTGAAATGGTGGAATGACGCTGATGCCCGTGTGGAATGGTGCCAGTCCGGACCCCGGAATTCTAATCCCGTCGGTGACTCAACTCAGCCCATCGAGCCAACCCGCGGACGCGGTCCGCCGTTCAATCCGTCAAACTGCCGCAACTCTCAGCGGGCTGCTCCGCCGCCCCATCAGAAAAACTCCCCCTCAAGGCCAATGCTCTCTCCGCTCCACAATCCGCCAACCATTGGTACGGTTCAGCGCATATGTGTAACCAGCATCGATCCAGGGCGGCATACTCACAGAAACCAAAACCTTCCCATTCGGGCAAGCTTCCACACGCTCTATCTCCAATACTCCGTCAAGTCGAAACCGTTGAGGTATCGCTTTGAAATCTCCACCCCAAAGCATGTCCCACACATGCTCCAACCGGCTGCGCCTCATCTGCCGCTGCACCAAACCCTTAATCTCCTTCACATCCTTGGTTGTCAGATTGCCAAACACCTTGACCTTCGAAGACGAAGAAGCGAAAAACATCCATACCCCATTGCTCCCAGCAACAGGACCACCACTATCCCTAAAATCATTCGTTTCCGTTTAAACATGGCTCAATCCGATTCCAAATTCCGTCGACTCGTATCCCGCCCAGCATCTCAAACTCCGACTCGCCTTTCCCCGTGATCCACTATCCATTATCAATTAGCCATTACCTTTCTCTGCCCCAATCATTGCTTTGGTTTGACATATAACTACACCCACAGGCATAAGACAGGAATGCCGTTCATACCAAAGGGGAATGTTGCCTGCATGCGCGCATTTTATCGCGCGTTGATCATCGCCAATATCATTGTTCTGATTTTGGTCTTCTGGAGCGGCTCGAATGGTTACCGCACACATTACGTGTACGATACATTAACCATTGATCTCTGCCCGTGGCTGGGGCTTGCATTATGCCTCGCTTCAATTTCTACAAGCATTCATTCGCGAACCAAAATCCTCGGAATAATCCTGGTCATTCTTTCCTTCCTCGCTGCTGGCGCTCCGCACCTGGCTTACTAATTCAATATGACGTGTCGATGCCTCGGGGCTGCAAAGACACCGCGCCAGCCATCAATTAATCGGTGGAATGACGCTCCGCCGGAATTCAAACCCCGTCGGCGACTTTATTCAGCCCATCGAGCCCATCCGCGGACGCGGCCAACAATTCAATCACACCTCCTCATCAATCTTCAAAGCTTTAGCGATTGCCGCAGCACTTACCACTTTTTACTCGTTAGTTGGTTAACCGGGATGGCACACTCCCTGGCAAGTATCGAAACAATTTGCAAAAGCCCAACGACAAACCAGATCCGATCGAACGACATGGTTACCAGAATTTTTACTGAAATCAGACAGTCAACATGGAGACAATGGCTCTTTAGAAAAGTTGCCCCACACTCAGGCCTGATTTTGCTTTTTGCTTTGAGCACGCCAGTGTTGGGCAACATCCCCGATTCAACCTCGCGACCCTCCCTCAAGGAACTGGAAGACCTTTCCATATCTACCGACCTAAAGCAGATCAATTCATTACATGGACAACCGAGCGAATGGGATAAGCAAATAAAATCACTTATGACTGCAGCCAACCGTGGAGATCGGGTGGCTCAGTATAAATTAGGAACGGCCTACGATCGCGGCTTTGGTGTCCCCACCAACAACGTTGAAGCCCTGCGTTGGTATCGCAAGGCCGCTGAACAAAGTCTGCCTGAAGCTCAATATCTTGTCGGTCGAGCCTATGCCTTCGGCGACGGCATAGCAAAGGATCAGGCCGCGAGCATTGGCTGGTATCAAAAAGCGGTCGACCAGAATTATGTTCCAGCCATGCACAACCTCGGCATGGCCTACGTTGCAGGCCTCGGCGTCGCAACCAACGTGGACGAAGGCGTCCGCCTGCTCACTTTGTCGGCGGAAAAAGGAACCGTCCAGTCACAATTCGATCTGGGCCTTGTTTGCGTGGATCCCACCTCCGGACATTATAATCCCTCTGAGGGAATAAACTGGTTTCGTCGTGCCGCTGAAAATGATTACGCCCTGGCGCAGTGCGTTTTAGGTGACTGTTATTGCAAAGGAAAGCTGGTACCCAAGGATCCCGTTGAAGGCTCACGCTGGTTCCGCAAGGCCGCAAAACAGGGGGAGTCATCCGCACAACTGCAACTTGCATCTAATTACGCAAGTGGTGAAGGAGTCGAAAAAAATGAAGCCGAAGCCGCAAAGTGGTACCGCATGGCTGCTGAAAAAGAATTGGCAGAGGCTCAATACATGTATGCCATTTGCCTGTTCAGCGGCAAAGGAGTTCCCAAAAACCAAAGCGAATCCGCCCAGTGGTACAAACGGGCGGCCGATCAAAACCATGTCCTTGCACAATTGGAATTGGGGGACGATTACGCCCTTGGACGCGGTGTACCGGTAGATTACGGTGAGGCGGTCAAATGGTATTACAAATCAGCTGAAGCCGGAAATGCCCTGGCGCAATTCCAATTGGGAACCTGTTGTCTCCTGGGGCTGGGTGTTCAAACAAACTTTACTCTGGCGGTTAAGTGGTTTGAAAAGGCCGGGCAACAAGGAGTCGTTGAAGCCCAGTACAAATGCGGAGTGGCATACCTAATCGGTGAAGGTGTTGCCAAAGATCTGAAAGTTGCCACTAACTGGTTTTATCTGGCCGCAAGTCATGGGAAAGTAATGGCTCAACTACAACTCGGTAATTGCCATATTAAGGATAAAAACTATACAGAGGCCGCCAAATGGTTTCTTAAGGCCGCGGAAGGTGGCAACGCTCAAGCCCAGTATTGGCTTGGCATTTTGTATTCAAAAGGTTTGGGTGTCCCCCAGGATTATGCTGAAGATGCCCGATGGACGCGCAAGGCAGCGGAACAGGGACTGGCTGAGGCGGAAGGCAGTATGGCGTTCCTCTATGAACAAGGTAAAGGAGTGCCGCAAAATAACGGGGAGGCTCTAAAATGGTATCTCAAAGGAGCAGATCACGGAAACCCCGTTGCTCAATTTAACCTTGGCCTTGCCTACAGCAAAGGTTCGCTTGGCATTACGAACGCAGCCGAAGCAGTGAAATGGTTCCGCAAAGCAGCCGAACAGGGTGTGGCTGCAGCTCAAAATTCATTGGGCTATGCCTACGATACCGGAAACGGCGTGACTCCAGATCTGGTCGAAGCCTACAAATGGTACACCCTCGCCGTTGCTCAAAATCAAAGCAGTGCCAAAGTGAACCTTCAAGCCTTGGTTCCAATCCTTACTCCTGAACAAATTGCCGAGGGGAAGAAACTCGCGGCTGAATTTGTAAGCAAACCTCCAAAAGCCGCAAAACCGGTCACGAAATAAGTCGTTTTAGGAATCACATCCTTCGATTTTGGCGTGCAACCCGTCACCGTCACGCACACACCATCGAGCACAGCTTGCTTCTCCCATCCGTGTTTAATCTGAGTTTTATCTGTGGCCACATAAAAGTTCCTTCTCCACGCGCTCAACATCAATGCCATCCGCCTGAACACCCCATCCCAATTCGTGCCTCTTCAGGTTCATCAGTGGTTAACCTGCCTTCTTAGTCTCCAAAACAATTCGACTTCCGAAAACGGCGAGCGTCATTCCAGTCTCTGGTATAAGGTGTGAGTGTGAATCTGAAACCAGATCAATGTTATCAAGCTGTTCTGACCCGCGACACTCGTTTCGACGGACGCTCCTATCCACGGTTGCAACCACCCTCATTTTCCGGTATTCCTCCTTTTGACAAATGCAACCGCTTCGCACTCTCCAAATTCTATTCGCCCCGGCCTTGCTGTCCGCTCTCTTGTTTTCCCTCACCCTCACCACCCACGCCGAAACCATCCATTTCGATGACATCAAACCCGGCAAGCTCCCACCCCACTGGCTCGGCACCGAAACCGGCATCGGCAGCGCCAAATGGAGCGTGGAAAAGGATGACACCGCACCCAGTCCGCATCAGGTTCTGAAACAATCCGGTGAAGCCGAATTCCCCATCTGCATCAAGCAGGACACCGATATCAAGAACGGCTTTGTCGAAGTGAAATTCAAGCTCGTGGGCGGCAAGGAAGACCAGGCCGGCGGCGTCATCTGGCGGTGCAAAGACAAGGACAATTACTACGTCGCCCGCGCCAATGCGAAGGAAGACAGCGTCGTCATCTTCCACACCATCCGCGGCAAGCGTGAAGAATTCAAAACCGCCGACGTCAAAGTCCTGCCCGACAAATGGCATACCCTCCGCGTCGATTTCCAAGACAACCGCTTCCTCGTCTCCTTCAACGGCCAACAGGTCATCAACGTCCAGGACGACTCCATCAAGGATTCCGGCAAGGTCGGCGTCTGGACCAAATCCGACAGCGTCACCCTCTTCGACGACTTCTCCTTCAGCTCAGCTCAGTAGGGTGCCGATTCGCCTCACCTCTCCAACGTAAAAGAACCCATGATGGCAATCCACGCCACAACGCCCAATTAACTATGGGACGCCAGCCGTAGTCACCTTCTCCCTTTGCTATGGGAGAAGGCCGGCATGAGGGAAGATGCGCCAAGACCCTTCGTTGCAGCGGGGATCTCCCGCGACTCTAATCTCCCAATTCTGTCCTCTCACATCTTAATATTTCAAAAACCAACATCCACGTTGCCACTCACTTACCCACCTTAACCTCCGGCAAATAAAACTTCGCAATCCCATCCGCCAAAATCGTCGCCAGACTCTCCTCACCCAGATTGCAAAGCACAATGATGCTCAACTTGTCATCCGGATATAACTGATAACTCGACGTGAACCCTGAAGTATAACCACTGTGCCCCACATTTCGCCGACCATTCGTTTCCACCCCCCAGCCAAATCCATAATGCTTCATCGTCCCATCCTTCAGCCGCGTGGGATTCCACATCAGCTCCTTCGTCGCCGCACTCAGCACCTTGTTCTCCGCCAACGCCGCATCCCATTTCACCATGTCTTCCAACGTCGAAACCAACCCGCCCGTGCTGAACAACTCCGTAAGATTATAATCCCGATTCACCAACCCGCCGCTCTTGCTCCGCTCATAACCATTCGCGCGCCCCGCCATCACCGTCGCCGGCTCCCGATTTGTCGTCGTCCGCATCTTCAACGGTGCAAACAACCGTTCGTTCATGAACTCCCAATAACTCTTTCCGCTCACATTCTCGATGATGTAACCGAGCAGGATGAACCCGGTATTCCCATACTTGAACTGTTCCCCCGGCCGAAATTCGAGCGGCAATATCGCCAAATTTTCCAGGAACTGCTGCTGCGTCAGATGCTTCGACAACTCGAACCCCGGCTGATCCGTAAACGATTTGATACCCGAAGTATGATTCAGCAAATGACGCACGGTGATACTGCTCCAGGCAGCCGGTGTATTCGTCAAATACTGGCTGATCGGAGCCTCCAACGACACTTTCCCCTCCTGCACCAGCAACAAAATCCCCGCTGCCGTGAACTGCTTCGTCAGCGCCCCAATCTCAAAAACACTGTCTTTCGTCACCGACGTTTTGAGTTCCAGATTGGAGAAACCATACAACCCCGTCTTCACCCGCTTCCCATCCTTGATCACCGTGACTGCCACACCCGGGATGCTTCCCTTCTTCATCTGCTCCCGGACATAACCATCCACCTTATCCGCCCGGACGAGCTGGGAGCAGAACAACAGCACAGCCAACAACCAAATTTTCATGCACAATTATTTCCCCGCCCCAACCAGCGCCTCCGCCGGCTGCGTCTGCTGACTCTGAACCGCCTTCGCCTCTTCCTTCGCTTCAGCCAGGTCACGCTGGAAAGCGGGGTTGGCCAGCAACTCCCGAACAATCGCTTGTCCCAACACACGACCCGCACGGACATCCGATATAAAATGTTTGCCGGTCAGCACGCGGTCCCAACCGATATTACGGCTGACTTCCATGATGGCCTCCCGCTTTTCCGGAAATATTTCCGCCAGAATCAAACCCTGAACCGTGCCGCAGGTGGAGTGGCCGCTCGGATAACTGGCGCTCGGCTCCCCACGACCAAGAACCAAAGCCGAGTCAATCTGATAAGGACGCAAACGCTTCCAATGATTCTTTGGCGTATCAATCGGCGTGCGCAATTCCTTTTTCACCTTGGCATAGAGAGCCTCCGTCTTAGGAAATTTTCCCGGTTGAAAGAACGGTCCGATCGCCGGCGCAAAGTTGAACAGCGAAAGCGTGGCCGACTTCGTTGCATGAGCCGTTTCCGCCTCCGTCCGTGCCTTAAAAACCGACTGGGACAACGCCAGATCAGCCGCCTGCTCTTCCGATCCCGAAACCGGCGGCGGCCCCAACAACGCAATGCTATCCGGCTTGCCCGGAGCCAGGTAAAGGTCTTCAGCCAAAACCGGCGCCACGGTCGAGAGGAGGATCAGCAAGGCCACACCGAGCCGCTGGGCACCTTGCCTTGCCATCAAGCCATGAAATCTGGATTTAAAATTCATAAAAGTACAACGGTTTAATTTAGCCAGCAACAATAACGAAAGAATACCAAAAAGCCAGCCCTCCGTTTCCCGGTTAAGCCCCCTCGCCTTCACCTCCATGCAGCCATCCTTGCACTCGTGTCCGGACGTCTCCCCATCCGCGTTCATCTGAGTGAATCTGCGGTTACCGCTCCCTTTTTTCCGTTACATCTCCGGCGGATGCGACCGCGTAATCCTCATCTTCTCCGCTTCAATGATGGCCTTCATCCGGCGCAAATCCTCCCCAATCGTCGTGCTCGTGATCAGGTAATCGAAATGACGCCATTGCGAAATCTCCTGCCGCGCCACGCTCAATCGTTTTTGAATCACCGGCAAGGCATCCGCATTGCGTCGCTTCAAGCGCTCTTCCAGCACCGCCAGCGATACCGGCGTCAGGAACACCTGGATCATCGCCTTCTTCAACTCCGGCTCATCTTCCGCCTGGTTGCGAATCGTCGTGGCCCCCTGAACATCCACACTCAGCAACACATCCTTCCCCTGCCGCAACTTGCCCAACACCTCGGACTTCAAGGTGCCGTAGCTGTTCCCATAAACCGTCGCGTGCTCGAGAAAATTACCCGCCTGCAAGCGCTTGAGAAACGACCCGGCATCAATGAAATAATAATCCACCCCGTCCTTCTCTCCCTCGCGCGGCGCACGAGTCGTGCAGGTGACTGCCCTGGTCATCGAACCGGGATAGGTGGCGAGCAATTGCTGGCATAGCGTGGTCTTGCCACCGCCGGACGGCGCCGAAATGATGATCAGCAACGGACCCGTGCTCGTCGTTGGATTGGATGTGGACTCTGACATGTAAATTTGAATCGCCTGCGAACCGCCACTAAACCCGTGGATTGAAATTTTATTCGACGTTTTGAGCCTGCTCGCGGAATTTTTCCAATTCCGCCTTCAACGTCACCACCGCATGGGAAATGAGACTGTCATTCGCCTTCGAACCAATCGTATTGATTTCGCGGTTCATTTCCTGCGCTAAAAAATCGAGTGTACGCCCCACCGGTTCCTTTGAAGTCTGGCAATCGCTGAACTGTTGGAAATGACTTTGCAGCCGGGTCAATTCTTCCGAAATATCCGAACGATCGCCGAAATAAACCACCTCCTTCAGGAGACGTTCATCATCCACCCCCGGCGCTTCCACCCCGGCACTCTTGATGCGCATGATGAGTTGCTCGCGATAACGCTTCTGCACTTCAGGAGCCCGCTTTTGTATCTGCACCGCTGCCTTGCGCATGATCTCAATGCGATTCCCCAAATCCTTGGCCAGATGGGCGCCTTCCCGTTCACGCATCTTCAACAACGTGGCGAGAGCTTTATTCAATGCCGTTTCCACCGCCGGCCAGAAATCCTCGGCATCCGCCATTTCGTTGTCCGTCTCAAAAACTCCGGGGGCACGGGCCAGCAAATCGAGGGTGATGGGTCCAACCAATTTGAGGTCCTTGGCCAGGCGATTCAATTCCTTCACGTAAGCCTTGGCCAGCGGCACGTTCAAACGCACCTTGCTTGCGGTCTGACCATTGGCGGCATGGAGCGTGACGCGCACCGTCAGGCGGCCGCGCGCGATGGACTTGTTCAGCACGTCGCGGACCTGCGCCTCGAGCACTTCAAGTTCGCGTGGCAGCACCAGCGAAATTTCGCTCTGTTTCCGGTTTACAGAGCTCAGTTCCACGGTGATTTTAAAGCCGTTTTGGGCGCATTCACCCCGCCCATAACCCGTCATTGATTTCATTCGTCAAGAAACTATGAAGTAAGTCGGTCTTGCAGGCCAACCTTTTTTGGAGGGGATAAGTCGAATCGTCTGGCACGTACAGCAGCTACGACATCTTTCGAGGCAGGGTAAAGTAAAAGGTCGCCCCTTTATTGACCTCGCCCTCGGCCCAAACACGCCCTCCGTGCCGCTGAATAATACGCTGAACATTGGCCAGCCCGATGCCCGTGCCCTCAAATTCCTCCTGACTATGCAGCCTTTGGAAAGCTTCGAATATGGCGTAGGCATAATTCATATCGAACCCCGAACCGTTGTCCCGGATATAGAACGTCACCTCTTTGTCATCGGGTTTAGCCGGCAGGACACCAAAGTTGATCCTTGCCGGACTGCGGCCGCGAGTGAACTTGACGGCGTTATCAATCAGATTTACGACAGCCTGACGCAATAACGCACGGTCTCCCCGCACTTCAGGCAGAGGCTCAATCTGCCAGATGATTTCCCGCCCTTTGGTTTCAAGCTGGACATCGCGAACCACCTCGTTCACCAATTGCTCAAGGTTTACAGGTGCCAGGTGCATTTCCGAACGGCCGACTCGCGAAAAGGCCAGCAGATCCTCGATCAACTGCCCCATTCGACGCGCCTCATGGTTGATAATGGCCAGGCACTCCCGACCTTCGGCGTTGAGCGTATCACCAGCGTCCTCCTGCAACAAATCAACAAAGCTCCGGAGCCGTCGCAGTGGCGACTTGAGATCGTGTGATACTGAAGAAGAGAACGACTCCAAATCCTTGTTCGCGCTGACCAACCGCTCATTCAATCCCTGCATCTCAGTGGCGTGACGATCGAGTTCCCGGGTATGTTTCTCCAGTTGGTCTCGCACCCGGCGCAAGTCTATTTCTGCCGCCTCGCGTCGGCGAATTTCACCAGCCAGTTTTCGGTTCCAAAGCAGAGCCCCCACCAGTGCGGCCCCCCCAATTAAAATGAAATATATCACCCGGCGACGCCATGTCCTCCAGTTAATTTCCTCCAGCGTTCCCGGTAGAATATACTTGGCATATATCGCTTCTGCTTCCCGCTTGTCGATCGTGGCCAGGCCTTTCTCCAGGATGGAATGAAGTTCCGGCATATCGTTGCGCACTGCCAGTCTCAGATAAAATTCAGGGTCGGTGAAACCGGAGATCTTCAGATTGGCCAGCCCGCGCATATGCACGATGTAGCTGGCACTGGCAAGGTTCAGCACGGTGGCGTCAGCCTTGTTACCGGCTACGGCCAACATGCTTTCTTCCTCGGTATCTGTGAGCACCGCCCGCGCTCCAGAATAATCCCGCAGGAGCTCTTCCGTGGTGGCATAATTCCGTGGCAGGGCAATTCGCAGCGACTTGATGAGTTCCTCAAGTGGGGTAAAAAACGGCGTATTCTCGCGAGTGATGATGGCTGTCGGGAATGAACAATAGGCTTCGGTAAATTTTAAACCGTGCAGCCGCTCCCGTTCTTCGGTGCGTGCAATTCCGCCTATAAAATCAATCTCACGCGTGTCAGCTTTGCGAAGTGTTTCAGACCACGCAGGCGTCTGCACCAGCTTGATGTTCAATCCCGCCCGCTTCGCGATGAGCTCAACCATTTCCACATTGATGCCCGAGGCTCGTCCCTGCCTGTCAAAGCTCGAAAATGGAGGCCAATGGGGATCGACTCCCCAATACACCACCGGGTGTTGCCGCAACCACGCTTTCTCAGCTTCGCTCAACCTTACCGGCTTTGAAACATTCAGATTGGTTTGTGCATTGCCAATTGCCGTTACCAGGAAGCTCCCCGCCAATAAACAAAGAATCCAGATAAGCCGCAAGTCTCGGGTTGCTGTCCTTTTCATGTCATTATTCTTCGAAGTAAGACAAAGGCAACCTAGCCCAGAAGTTCTGAAAAACAATCAGTGCGATCCGCCGGGTTTGTCATCGTGATGGTTGATCAGAATTGTCAAGTAGCTCCTGATTGCTATGATGCGGCACATGAAGGTGAACCCATGACTCAACTTCTTTGGCAGATACCAGCGCTATTTCTGGGGGCTTTTGCTCTGGCGTTCGCCACGAACTGGCTGTCCCTGATACCCTGGCGCCGCACCGGCTCTGCACATTGGACAGAACGGGCAAGGTTGCTCTGGCCAGCTCGCGTTTCAGCGACATCCAATACTCTGGTCATTCCCGCGGTACTTTATCTGACCCTTAAGCTCTGTTATCCGCAAGCAGCCGGCGCTTGGTTTCTCCTGGTCGTCGCGGCCCTGTTGGGGGCCATCCTGGGCACGCTTTCCATGAATCGGGAAATATTTGCAGGCTATGATTCTCGCAGGCTGCTGCAGCATCTGGCTGCATTTTGGGTGTTGCACTTGGGCATCTGGCTGTTTTTTCTGGGAGGCGTTGCATTAATGCCTGAGGAATTTGGCTGGGTTACCTTGCCGATTATCATCATCATTCTCGCCTTTCATTTCTTCTGGCAGTACGGGCTCAATTTAAAATTCCTTCGGCTGGTAAAACTCTTGAAGCCGGCCACTCCCCGGCTGGTCCAAATTGTTCAGCAAACATCCTCCAAAATGCGGGTTCAGGTAAAAGAGGTCTGGATGCTCGAAGGTCCAATGGCACAGGCCTACGCGTTTCCAACGACAAATGTTCTCTTATTTAGCAACCGGTTGCTTGAGCTCTGCGATGACGCTGAAGTTTCCTCGATTTGCGCCCATGAGCTGGGACATCTGACCGAATCCAAAACCACTCTCGCTGGCCGACTTCTTGGCTCACTGGCGATTTTTCCCTGGCTCCTTATCAAACCGGCCATGAATTATCTGGGATTTTTTGGCCTGGTGCTGATTGCGGTGTTGATGTTTGTCGTATTGCGATTTTCCCGATCGCTTTCGTTACGCATGGAGAAGCGCGCCGACCAAATTGCCAAGGAAAACGAGCTCGACGATGGTGCTTATGCGCAGGCATTGGAAAAGGTTTATCGTGAAAACCTTTTACCCGCAGTCAATCCCACAAATAAACAGACTCACCCGCATCTCTACGACCGTCTGCTCGCAGCCGGAGTTACCCCTGATTATCCGCGACCGAAGGCTCCAGCCAAACAAACACGGATGGGTATGGTAATGGCAATGGGAGTCGGATTCCTGGTTGCCGCAAACTTCATCCTGCCGTCGCTGCATGGCGGGAAGCCCCTCATTGCAAATGCTCCGACAAGTTACACTAACTCTCCTCCCCTGCAAAATCCGGATCCTCAGCCCATTCGTCTACTATCTTTTTAAATTGCGATCTCAACGGTCCCAATGCCTGAAGCATTTCTCCCCCTCGTTGCAACGATAGGTCCGCATGCTTTACCACCAGGTAATTCGGAAATGCCTCCGGTCGCACGCTCAGGACGTGCTCCAATGCTTCCCTCGCACAGCCCGGCCCCATCGCCTGGCAAATGAGCGCATAGGCCGCCGCTGTCGAACGACATGCTCCGGCAAAGCAATGAATCAGCAAATGCACTCTCCCGTTTTCCGAAGCATTGTAGCAGACCTCTCCAAAATTTAAAATGGCCGCCACATCTTCCTTTGTCGGGGCCACAGCTCTCATCGCCTCTGCCTCCCGCACACTTTCCACATCATGAAACCGCACCTGTTCATGCGGACCTGAAAACCACGATGGCGTATCCTTGGGAACCGACGGATCTTCAATGGAAAGCAAATGTGTAACGCCCTGCCTGGAAAAACTATCCACCCCTTGTTTGCCGCAGATGGATATTCTATACGGCATCCCGTTCATAACGGTGCTGGAATAGAATATATCATTGGCACATTCTGTAGACGCTTGCTTGCTTTGTCAAACGGGCCGGAACCTGAAAATAAGCACCATCCATGCCCATGGGCCGTTTACTTGGGCATCTCCAACCCAACTTTCGTCGCCACCTGCGCCACGTCCTTGTCGCCACGTCCTGAAAGGTTCGCGATGATGATCTCATCCTTGCGCATTTTTGGCGCGCGTTGGATGACCTCGGCAATAGCGTGCGAAGACTCGAGCGCAGGAATGATTCCCTCCAACCGCGCCAGTTTCATGAAAGCTTCAAGCGCCTTCTCATCGGTCGCATAGCTGTATTCAACACGCTTTTGGTCTCGCAACCACGCGTGCTCCGGCCCCACTGCCGCATAGTCCAATCCCGCCGAAACACTGTGAGTCAATTGAATCTGGCCATGCTCATCCTGCAAAATATAAGAGCGCGTGCCTTGCAACACGCCCAGCGACCCGCCTTGGAAACGCGCCGCGTGTTTCTCCGGCTCGATGCCCAGTCCGCCCGCTTCCACGCCGACCATCTTCACTGAGCTATCTTCGAGGAAAGGATAAAACAAACCGATTGCATTCGAGCCTCCGCCCACGCAAGCCACGAGCAAATCCGGCAACCGTTCTTCCTGCTCAAGAATCTGACGCCGCGCTTCATCGCCGATAATACGTTGAAAATTACGCACCATCAACGGATAGGGATGCGCTCCGTAAGCCGTGCCGAGAATATAATGCGTGTTGCGAACGTTGGTCACCCAGTCGCGCATGGCCTCATTAACGGCCTCCTTTAAAGTGCGCTGACCGGCTTTCACCGGCACCACTTCTGCGCCCAGCATCTTCATGCGAAACACATTCAACATCTGCCGTTCGCAATCGACTTCGCCCATGTAAATGACGCACTTCATGCCGAACATCGCGCTCACCGTGGCCGTCGCGACGCCATGCTGACCCGCACCGGTCTCGGCAATAATCCGTGTCTTGCCCATGCGCTTGGCCAAAAGGATCTGGCCCATCGCATTGTTGATCTTATGAGCGCCGGTGTGCAGCAAATCCTCGCGCTTCAAATAAATTTTCGCTCCGCCAAGCTCACGTGTCAGTCGTTCCGCGTGATAGAGCGGAGTAGGTCGGCCGACGAATTCGCGCAGATAATACTGCAGTTCCTTCTGAAATTCAGGATCAGTCTGGCTGCGGAAATATTCCGCCTCCAACTCCTGCAGCGGGTGCATGAGAGTCTCAGGCACATAACGTCCGCCGTACGGACCGAAATGACCCTGCTTATCAGGAACCGACGAAGTGGCAATGGCACTCATAACCCGAATTTAGCAGGCAGCATCGCGAAGGGCGAGTGCATAATTCCAGCA